>CAMWTD010000057.1 GCA_947177085.1 uncultured Desulfovibrio sp. | reverse complement strand
CCTACCAACAAATCACCGACGCAGTTCAACTTCCCAAAAGGCCGGGGCGCGCCGCGCCCCACAGCGGGCTGGGGCCGGGTTACTGGGGGGGCGTCACCTGGAAGGTGCACGCCCGCAATGCCGTGACGGCCATTGCGGCCGGATACTATGACAAATGCGCCTCGGCGGCCGGGAAAAGCACTGACGCCGAGGCGCTCTTCCTTAGCCGGTGCACAGTTCCCGAGTCCGTCAGGCGGTCGCACGCCAGCTTTGCCGACGCGGCAGCCCGCTGCCGGGAAGACCGCGAACACCTCCTCCCGGCTCTCACGCTTGCCCCCTTTGTGCGCCTGGCGCAAACCCTGGTTCAGGCATTTCTCCTCAACAAGGAGCAGGAGGGGCGTATCCCCGGAGTGCTTATCCCGCGCTGGGCGGCCGACTCACTGGCCGGGGACCACGGCGTCTCGGACGCGCTCTGCCGGCTCGGCTCCCGGCTCACACATTTTCTGGTGGACGAATTCCAGGACACGAGCCGGGAGCAGTGGCAGACCCTGCGCCCCCTGGTGGCCGACGCCCTCGCGCGCGGCGGCTCCCTTACCTGGGTGGGCGACATCAAGCAATCCATCTACAGTTGGCGCGGCGGCGACCCGACCCTCTTCAACGCCGTGCTGGAAGATACGGAGCTCACCCGCGTGGCTGCGGCCCGCACCGAGAGCCTGCCCTATAACCGCCGCAGCCGCGAACAAATCGTGGCGCACAATAACGCCGTCTTCGTGCCTTTGGGTGAGGAGGCCTGCGCCCGCGAGGTGGTCGGCATGCTCGTGCCGGACATGCCCGAAGCGCAAAGGGAAGCCGCGGTGCGTCGCCTCTCCGGGGCCTTTGCCGGAGCGGAACAGAAATGCGCCTCCGGCGAAGGGGCCCGGGGCGGCCTCGTCCATGTGGAAGTTCTTGAGGAGCCCACGTCGGACGAATTGCGGGAAGCTGTGCTCGCGCGCCTTTGCGAGCTCCTGCGCGAGGAAATCCTGCCCCGGCGTCCCCTTTCCGACATCCTCGTGCTCGTGCGCAGCAATGAAAACGGGCGTCTTGCGGCCGAGGCCCTGGCGCGCGAGGGCATCCCGGTTATTACGGAAAACAGCCTCTTGCTGGCCGAGCATCCGCTAGTCACGCAAGTGGTGGCCTTCCTGGATTTTTTGGATACTCCCGAAGACGATGTGGCGTTCTGGACCATGCTCACGGGCTCGCTCGTGCTTGATCACCCGCTGGCGGCGGGCCTCTCCCGGGAGGAGCTCCACGACTGGTGCGCGGATGAGGGCTCCGGCCCGCTGTTCCAGCGCTTCCGTACCGCGTGGCCGGGCCACTGGGAGCGAATCTTCGCGCCCTTCCATGCGCAATCGTCCCTGCTCACGCCCTATGACGCCACGCGGGAATGGCTGCTGCGGCTCGCCGTGGAAGAGCGCTTCCCCGAGGAGCGCGTCTTCCTGCGCCGTTTCCTTGAAGTGTTGCAAAATGCGGAAGAAAAGGGCCTGGCCTCGCTCGGGGCCTTCCTGGAGCACTGGCGCAGCCGCGGCGGCGAGGAAAAGGCCCCCATGCCCACCGGCATGGATGCCGTGCGCGTCATGACAATCCACAAGGCGAAAGGGCTCGCCGCGCCATGCGTCATCGTGCCGTGGACGAACTTTAACGTCCAGGCGGACGGGCATCCTGAGGTCATCGACTATGAGGGCCTGCGCGTGGCCGTGCCCGAAGGGAAGATCTGCGGGGCGAGCCATTACGAACACCTGGGGGCGCAGGCATGCGAGGCGCTGGACCTGCTCTATGTGGCCTTTACCCGTGCCCGGGATGAACTCCATATTTTCCGCACTGGGACGCCCGCGCTCGAAAAGAGGCCCACGCTCGGCAAGGTGCTCGATGCCCTCTGGGCGCGTGCGCGGCTTCAGCCGCCCTTCAGCCTCGGCGAGCCGCTCCCCGCGCGAGAGAATGCCGGCGACGCGCCCGCCAGGGAGGAGGAATGTCGCTCCACGGCTGGCGCACCCGATGCCCAAGCCGCGATTGTGACTCCGGGGGCCGCTGTGCCGGCCATGGAGGAAACTCCCGGCGAAACCTGGCGTCCCATGCAGTGGCTGCCGCGGCTGAGGATTTTCCGCAATCCGCTCTCGACGGAAGTCTTCCGTCCGGAAGATCGCGGGACGCTCCTGCATCTCTGCCTGGAGCGCCTGCGGCCGTGCGGCACGGCGCGCGAGGCGGCCGAGGCGGCCGTCAACGCGGGGCTGGCGCGCTTTGAAGCGCCTGTCCCTCAAGATGCGGCATTCCGCGAGGGCCTCGTGGCCGCCCTTTCCTGGGTTGCCTCGCAGCCCCGGGCCTTCGACTGGCTTGAGAAGGGCAGGCCCGAACAGCCCCTGATGACAGACGAGGGGCATCTGCTGCGGGTGGATCTGCTGGTGGACGAGGCCTGGGGGACCCTGGTCATTGACTATAAGAGCGGACAGGAGGACGCCGAACATGTACGGCAGGTGCGCCGCTATGTGGAGTGCCTGGCACGACGCCCCGAAAGCGGCGAGGTGCGCGGCCTCCTTGTCTATCTTGACCTTCAGCGCTTCCGGCTGGTGACGGGTGAGTCCACATCCGGGCTTGAGCCCGGCTGTGAGGCCCTGCTGCCCCCCCGGAGGGCGAACCGCCCGGGCCCGCGCATGGGGGAACGCCCATGAGCGCACAGCCTTTCCTCATCTTTCCCTGGCAGCGGCCCTTTCTGCCGGACCTGATGGATGCGGTGGAGCGCCTCGCCGGCGGCCAGCCCGGCAACGCCCTTATCGTCGTGCCTCACCAGCGCCCGTGGCGCTATATCGTGCGCATCTTTGCGGAACGCGGCTATTCCGGCCTGCTGCCCAAGACCGTGCCTTTTGGCGACCTTGTGGCGCTGTGGCGCGCCCCGGAGGCCGGTTCTGCGCGCATGGTCGCCAATCCGCTGGATCAGGGGGCCCTGCTCCACCAGTGCGTGCGCGGCCTCGCGCGGGAAGATGCCAACCTTGAGGCGCGCTTCGCCCGCATGGACATGGCCCGCTTTCTCCCCTGGGGTTTGCGCCTCGCCGCCGTGCTGGAAGAGCTCTTCATCCAGGGGCGTGAACCGGCCGATCTGGCGCATCTCGAAGGCGAGGTCTCGTCCCCCGCCGCAGCCCTCCTCGGGGCGCTCGGCCGCATCAGCCGCGCATGGGGCGCCGCCCTTGAGGAGCGCGGCTGGACGACGCCCGGGCTGGAGCAGTTCCTTGCTGCCCGGGATGCCGCCCGCATCCCGGAACGTCTGCATCCCGGCGAGGACCGTCCCGTCTTCATCGCGGGCTTTTCCGTGCTCAGCGGGACGGAGGAGACCTTGCTCCGCGCCCTCTGGCGCGCGGGCGCGCATGTCTGCCTGCATACGGACCCGGCTCTTGCCGATGCCGGGACCGCGCACTGGGCTTGCGCGGAACAGGCCCAGTGGCTGCGCAACTGGGGGGCGCGGGCCGAGCCGGCAGTACTCCTCACCGAGGCAGAAGCGCAACACAAGCCGCAGCGGCAGTTCTTCGCCGGCTATGACCTTCATTCACAGCTCGAGGCCCTTGCCGGGGATCTCGCCCGCGGCGACGGCGCTTCCACGGCAGTGGTGCTCACGGACAGCGCCCTGCTCCTGCCCGTGCTGCATCACCTGCCGGAAAAGGACGTCAACGTCTCCATGGGCTATCCCCTCGCGCGCTCGCCGCTTTTCCGCCTGGTGGACGACCTCTTCCGCCTGCAGGAGGGCCGCGCCGAGGACGGCCGTTACCACTGGCGCGCCCTGCTCCATGTGCTCAGGCATCCTTACCTGAACATGCTCGAGATCCCGGGCATGGACGGCGAGCCCCTCGCCTTGCGCGACGGCCTGCGCCGCATGGAGGCCCTGATCCGCGAAGGGAGCCGCTATGTGGACCTTGGCGTCTGCCTCGCCGAGTGCCGCGCAAACGTGTCGCAGCCTTTGGGCGACCTTTTGGCCGAATGCCTTGAAACGACCATCGGGGGCCTCGCCCGCGCGGACACCACCGCAGCCCTTGCCGGCTGGCTTGGCGGTATCCAGGCCTTCCTGCTCGCGCATGGCGGCGACATCTGGCGGCGCTTTCCCCTGGATGCCGAGGCATTGTTCCGTCTCATGCGACATGTGGCCCCGCAACTTGCGCGAAACGCCCTTGCCGGGGAAGTCTTTCCGGCCCCCTTGCTCTTCGCCATCGCCCGGCAATTGCTGGAGCGCGAGCGCATCCCCTTTGAGGCCGACCCGCTGGTGGGCGTCCAGGTGCTGGGGATGCTCGAAACGCGCCTGCTCCACTTTGACCGCGTTTTTGTGGTGGACGCCACCGACGATGTGCTCCCCGGCAATCCAGCGCAGGACCCGCTCCTGCCCGATTCGCTCCGCGCGGTGCTCGGCCTGCCGGATGCGCGCCGCCGGGAGCGCGTGGCCGCCCATACCCTGCACAGGCTCTGCGCCAGCGCGCGCGAGACGCATTTTTACTGGCAGGAGGGCGTCAGCCATTCCGCGCTGTTTGACGGCAAGAAGCTCCGCAGCCGTTTTGTGGAAGGCTTTCTCTGGGAGGAGGAGCAGGCGCAAAAACACCTGCTCGTTCCGGGCACGGCCCCCCTGCGCACCGCCGTCTGCGAGGTGCGCCAGACGCCGCGGGAGCCCGTCGCTCTTACGCGCACGCCCCGGCTTCACGCGGCCATGACCGCTTTTCTCCAAGGGCCCATCTCGGCAAGCAGGCTGGACACCTATCTCCACTGTCCCCTCCGTTTCGTGTGGGAAAACCTCTGCCGTCTCAAGCCACGGCGGGAGGTCAACGAGGGCGATGACCCCGCCGCCGTGGGAATCTGCCTGCACGCGGCCCTGCGCGCCCTTTACGAGCCCTGGCTCGGCAAGGATGTGCGCCGTGGCGACATTACGGCTGCGCGCGCCCAGGCCTGTTTCGAGGCGGCCTTTGCCGATGCGGACCTGCGCGGCCTGCTGCCGGCCGACGCCTGCCTCATGCTTGAGGCCGCCGTGCCCGTGCGCCTTGGGGAATTTTTAAAGCATCAGCCCGAAGAGACCCATATCGTGGCCCTTGAGAAGCGCATCGACGCCGAGCTTTCCCTTGCCGGGCGCGCCTATGACTTCACCGGCATCATCGACCGCCTTGACCGCCGCGACGGCCTCCTGCATGTGCTGGACTACAAGACCGGGGGCATCAAGGCCCACGATTACAGCCTCTGGAGCGACACAGCTTTCTTTGCCGAAGCGGCCGCCGTGTGTGCGCTGGCCGACGAGGCAGATTCTGGCGCGCCGTCGGACGATGCCGCTGTGGAGCGCCTGGACCCCGCCTTTGTGGCCCTGCGCGAGCGCCTGCCCAGCGTGCAGCTTCCGGCCTATGTGGCCATGCTGGAGGCCCATGAACCGGGAAAGGTGGGCGACGCCGCCTTGGTGGAACTGCGCTTCAAGGGCGAGGAACGGCCGCTTTTCGACGGTCTTCTTGATGACGAACTTTACGCCGCCCGCGAGGACTGCAAGCTGGCCCTGGCCCTCCTGCTCCGGCATATGGAGCGGGCCCCCCGCTTCGAGGGCCGCGTGGAGGATCACTGTTCCTGGTGTCCCTTCGCGTCCCTCTGCGGCTCCTGAAGCGTCCCGGCCCCCGACGCGGCCGCAGCACTTGGCAGGAAGGGCCAAGGCTGATACATACTCACCACCCTGATAAAAATCGGCGCACGCGCTGCGCCCCCGGGCGAGTCCGCGCGGGGATGCATAAGGAAGACCCATGACCTTTCCGCTGCCGCGTTTACTCTATCTTCTGGGTGCGCTGGCCCTGTACCTGCTGCTCTGGCCCAATCCCATTACCATCTTCATGGCGGCCTGCCTTTCCTGCCTCACGCTGCCGCTCTATCGCCGCCTGCGGCGGGAAACCGGCATGTGGCGGATGCACCTGGAACAGACCACGCCGGATTCGCGCCGCCGCAGGCTCCTGATGGCCGTGTCCAGCTCCGTGCCGCTGATCGGCTATGTGGCGGTGATAGTTTCAAGCCTGCTGACCCCCGTGGCGGTACTGGCGCTCCTCGTCTCGCCGCAGGCCGTGGCCGGGCTTGCGCGCCTGCGGGAACTTCAGGCCAACAATTTCCAGCTCCCGCCGCACTGGCTGGAGTATATCCATGCGGTGCGCCGCAGCCTTGCGGAATATCCCAGCATCGAGAAGGCCCTCAACGAAGCCGTCGACAATATCGACACGCTCTTCAGCGATGCCGTGGGTATGCTGGTGAGCCGGAGTTTCGGCTTTGTTGGAAGCACCATGACTGTGTTATGGACGCTGTTCCTCTTTCTCATGCTCACGGTGTTATTCACGGTCTATTCTCGACGCATCCGCAAAGTAACCTGCCGCATCTTCCACATCCCGCAGGAATTGCTGGCCCGCTTCACCACGGCCATCCACCGGGCGCTCAAGGCCATCATGCTCGGCATCGTTCTGGTGGCGCTGGCCCAGGGGGCTCTCTGCGGCGTGGGCTTCGCCGTGGCCGGGGTGAACCAGCCGGCCTTCTGGGGGATGCTTGCCACGCTTGTCGCGCCCATCCCCATGGTGGGCACGGCCATCGTCTGGGCCCCCCTCTGCATCTCCCTCTGGTTCAGCGGCAAGACCATGGCCGCCGTCGGCCTCGCCCTGTGGGGCATCCTGGCCGTGGCGGGCGTGGACAATGTGCTCCGGCCCTTCTTCTTGCGCCAGGGCATCAATGCGCCCTTCCTCGTCCTTATCCTCGCCATCCTGTGCGGCCTGAGCGCCTTCGGCGCGGTGGGGCTCATCGCCGGGCCCGTGCTTCTCGCCTTTGCCATGCAATCCGTGGAAGAGGCCAACCGCTATTACCGGCCATAGCCTTGGAGCCCCATGCGACGAAATTGGCATCGCCTCTGCGCTCTCCTCCTCATGTGGTTCCTCCCCGTTGCAGGCCTTGTATTGGCCGCGGATACGGCGCGCGCCTCCGCCTTGCCCGCGCGAGCCGCCATCCTGGTCAATCTCGATTCCGGCCGCGTCCTGTATGAAAAAAATGCCGACAGCCCCATCCCCCCGGCCTCGCTCACCAAGATCATGACCATGTATCTCGCCATGGATGCCGTGAAGGCGCGCCGCCTCAGGCTGGATACCAAGGTGCGCGTGCCCGCCGCGGCCGCATCCGTGGGGGGCTCCTCCATGCACCTCGCGGCCGGTGACTCTGTTCCGCTGGTGCGCCTGTTGGCGGGCATGGCCGTGGTTTCGGGCAATGACGCGGCCATGACCGTGGCAAGCCGCGTGGGCGGCGACACGCGCGCCTTTGTGCGCCAGATGAACGGCAGGGCGCGCCGCCTGGGCCTCAGCCGTACCACCTTCAAGAACCCCACGGGGCTGCCGGCCGCCGGGCAAAAGACGAGCGCGCGCGACATGATGCGCCTTTGCCAGGCCTATCTCAAGGCGCACCCCACCGCCATGCGCTTCCACGGGATGCGCTATTTCCTGCACCGCGGGCTCCCCCTGCGCAACACCAATGCCCTTTTGGGGAGCATGAACGGCGTCAACGGCCTGAAAACCGGCTGGACAGTTGCCTCGGGCTATAATCTGGTGGTCACGGCCAGCCGGGGCAAGACCCGGCTGCTCGCCGTGGTGATGGGGGCCGCGAGCCGTGAGCAGCGGGACGCCGCCGCGCGCCAGTTGCTTGAAGCGGGTTTTCGCCAGCCGCGGGACCCCAAAAAGGTACAGGCGAGCCTCGACAGGGCGCGCCTCGGCCCCACCGCGGCCATCGGGCACGTGAAAAAGCGCGCTTCCGGGAAGAGCGCCTTGACCTCGCGGCGCTGACTCCATATACTTATTCCAAAGGTACGTTCCTTTTCGTAAAACCTCCCGGAGGCATCCGCATGTTCAGCGTCGGCCCCAACCAGATCCTGCTCATCCTGCTCATTGTCCTCCTGATTTTCGGCGCGAAGAAGTTGAAGGATATTGGCGGCGGCCTGGGCCGGGCCATCAAGAATTTCCGGCGCGCCTCTTCCGAGCCGGACGAGATCGACATTACGGCGCAGGAAAAGAAAAATCCCGCCAGCCACGACGATACGCACAAGGCCTGATGCCCCGGCCAAAAGGATTGACCATGAAGGCAGAGCAACTGTCCGTTTTTCTGGAGAACCGCGCCGGTCGCCTTGCCGAGGTGATCCACACCCTTGCCGAAGCGGGCCTCAACATCCGCGCGCTTTCCCTGGCCGACACCTCGGATTTCGGCATCCTCAGGATGATCGTCTGCGACCATGAAAAGGCCAAGACAGTCCTCAAGGAAAAGGGCTTCACCCTCGGGCGCACGAGCGTGGTGGCCGTGGAGGTGCCGGACAAGCCGGGCGGCCTTGACAGCGTGTTGCAGCTCGTCTCAAAGAACGGCATCAATGTGGAATACATGTACGCCTTCATCCAGCAGGAGGAAGGCCGCGCCGTGATGATTTTCCGCTTCGACAAGGTGGATGAGGCTGTGGAGCTGCTGAAGCGCCACGAATTCACCATCATTCCGGCGCAGCGCCTCTGCGAGATTTAAGGCAATCCCCGCGCTTCCGCGCCCTTCCCCGCCTGGCTGTCACGCCCTTTCGCCTGCCGAGCGATCTTTCTGTTTTGCCGCAAGCAGTTGTGACACAACTGCTTGCATGGGTTCCGCCAGATTCACCGTCCGGGACTGGATAGGCAGACGCGGGGGGACCACTTCCTGGTTCATGCGCACCAGCAGCGCGGCCTGGTTGAAGAAGGTCAGTTCCTCATAAGGATAGCGGATGATGGTGGGCGTATTGAAGCCCACCCCCAGCTCCAGCAGGACGATTTCCCCCCTGGCGTGCCTGGACAGGAATTCCTCATAGCGGCGCGCGGCCTTGTGCCACTTCTCATCTTCGATAAAGTGTTCATCCATCCGCAGGTGCATTTCCATCCTGCCGCCGCATACGGGGCAACGGGGCGTCAGGCTTTCGGGAATGGTGAGGTCCCGCGTCGCTGCCAAAATCCTCTTCACGGCGTCCAGATTGGAATAGACCTTCTGGTGGCAGGCTCTTGCGCACTGCATTTCCCGATAGTCGCCCTGCACCGCGAAGAGACGCCGGGGGGCAAACCCCGCCTTTTCAAACTGCGCGTCCACATTGGTGGTGATGACAAAATACTCCTTGTCCCGCACGAGCTCCAGGAGGCGGACATAGAGCGGCATGGCCGGGGGCTTTACGGCGGCATACTCCACATGCCGTGCCCAATAGGCCCAGCGCTCCGCCTCCGTCGGAAAAGGATAGAAACCGGAAGAATAGAGATCGGAAAAACCGTAGCGCGCAATATAGTCCGCAAACGCGCGCCGAAAAGCCTCGCCGGAATAGTCTATGCCGGCGGCGGCCGACAGGCCCGCACCGCCGCCGATGAGGACGGCGGGGGCCGTGGCGAGGGCGGCGGCCACCCGCTCAAGCGCGTCCATTTCAATACCTCAGCAATGCGCGATAAAGGTTTTCATCGGCGTCAGTGAAGACATCAAAAATCACTGTGTCGAAATGCCGCTCGCGCAGGAAGTCGCGTACCGCTTCCACGGCGATCCTGGCCGCAAGTTCCTGGGGAAAGTGAAAAACGCCCGTGGAAATGCAGCAAAAGGCGACGGATTTGAGCCCATGGCGACGCGCCAGATCCAGGCACGACGTATAGCAGCTTGCCAACTGGCGGCATTGTAGCGGCGTTGGTTCCGGCCCCTCCACAATCGGGCCCACCGTGTGGAGCACCCACTTGGCCGGCAGGTTATAGGCCCCGGTGATTTTTGCGCTTCCCGCAGGTTCCTCATGGCCTTGCGCCCGCATGAGCCGCCTGCACTCGGCACGCAACTGCAAGCCCGCGCCGGAATGGATAATATTGTCGATGCAGTTGTGGAGCGGGTGAAAACAGCCGAGGAGCTGGCTATTGGCGGCATTGACGATGCCATCGACTGCCAGGCGCGTGATGTCCCCGCGCCAGAGGCGCAAATGCGGCGACAGAGGGGAGGACGGGATCTCGGAAAGCTCCCCCCACCCCTTTTTTTCGTTCTGTTCCGTGAGTTCTGCATCCTGTAACGCAAAAAATTC
>CAMWTD010000056.1 GCA_947177085.1 uncultured Desulfovibrio sp. | reverse complement strand
GGACAAGAAGCCGCTCGCCGGCAAGAAGCAACTGGCCGGGACGCAGCTTTCGCTCTTCCAGCTCCAGGTACTGAGTGAAAAGGAGATGGAGGCCTTCCTCAACAACAAGGTGGAGATTCTCACCAACAACACCAATGTTCCCCCCGGGGGAGAAGTGCCCTTCATGATCCTCTTCTATGACCCGCCGGACGATGTGGCGGAGTTTGGCGTCAAGATCGTGGACGTCAAGAACGTGGAGGGCAAGTAGCGGCCCTGGGCCGGCGTGCCGCAAGCCTGCGTGGTGCGCAAAAAAATCCGAATCGAGAAGGGGCCTGGCGGCAAAACCGTCAGGCCCCTTCCTTTCTTTGCGCCGCAAGCTCCCTTTCAGTGGAGGTGCGGCGAAGCCGTTTTCGTCAGCAGCTCTGCTGCACCGCCTGCCGGAGGGCCGCCCGGGCCTGTGAGGCCTCGGCTTCCAGCTCGCCCTTGCGCGCATTGCCGATGCCGAGGCTCTGGGCCAGGGCGTCGAGATAGCCGCGTTCCATGAAGTGGTCCACATCAATGACCGAGCAGGAAAGGCGGTAGACATCCTCGGCCTGCTCCGGCGTGCGGGTTTGCGCGGCAATCTTGGCGGGGTCTATGGTCTCTGTCTGGAGCCGCGCAAGCACCGCGCCCGCGTCCTGGCCGCCGAGCATGGTCTCGAGGATCTTGTCGATGCGCTGGCGCTCGCTGGCGTCGATGGCTCCGTCGGCGCGCGCGGCATAAATCATGGAGCGCATGACAAGCTCGGCCGTGGGGTCGCCCGAAGGAAGCGCGCCGGCGGGGCGGCGCTCCTCGGCGGGAGCCTGCTCCTGCTGCCCGGCGGCCCATTTGCGGTAGAAGTTCCAGGCCACAGCACCGGCCCCGGCAAGGGCCACATTCTTGAGCAGGTCGCCGGAAGCGAAGTTGCCCAGCACCGCGCCAAGAGCGCCCGCGCCCAGAAGCCCGCCTAGGCCGCCGGGGGTGGTTCTCTCCATATTGCGGGCGGCGGACCTCGCCTGCCCGGTGAGCGTCTCCAGCACGGAGCCAAGGGAATCTGTATTGAGCACGTCAAATATCGACATGGGGGTCTCCTGGGCAACGGTTGTGTGCGAAGCGCACGGGATTGGTCCTGCATGGTCCGGATGACAGGCCGGCCGCAGGATGCGGCCTTACCCTAAACAAGAAAGGCCGGCCGGGCAAGGGACAATGCCAAAGGCCTCGCCCGTGCAGTCTCCAGCCCAGAGGGCGGCTTGGCCCGACTCCCTTAGACAGGCCGTGAACGCACCAGCCGCGCGAGCAGCATGGCAGCGCCAGCGGCCAGCAAAAGGCCAGGCGTCGCGGCATAGGTTCCCGTCATTTCCAGAACGAGCACAATGCCCGTCAACGGCGCGTGCTCGGCGGCGGTGAAGGCGCTTGCCATGCCCATGGCCATAAAGGCCGCCATGCCGCCGCCCCCGGCAATGCCCGCTGCGGCGAGCGCCCAGGCGCAGAGCCCGCCCGCAACGCCGCCGAGCGCGAGCACGGGGACCATGACGCCCGCGGGGATGCCCGAGCCATAGCAAAAGGCCGTAAACAGGAGCTTGACGCACAAGAATACCAGCAGCGCGGAGACCAGGCCGCCTGATTCCAGAAGATAAAAAATGGAAAGCCCCTCGCCCGTGGTCTGGGGATAGATGTAGAGCAGGAGCGCGGCCCCGAGGAAGGGGAGGAGCGGCCTCAGGAAAACGGGGAAATGACGCGCCCGGCCATATAGCGCCAGCGACCGACGGAGGAGCCCGGCATAGAGGATGCCCACAAAGCCAGCGCCAAGGCCCACCAGGGCGGCATTCCAGACAAAGGGGAGCTCGGCGAGGTTGCTGCCGCCCTTGAGGGGCAGCATGAGGCCAAGACCGAAGATCCCGGTCGTGGAGAGATACACCCCGAGGGCAGCCCCCAGCATGAGGATGAGCAAGTTGCGGGAAATCCTTTCCTTCATGACCTCGAGCACGTAGAAAATACCCGCAAAGGGGGCGCTGAAGGCCGCCGCAAGCCCGGCGGCGCAGCCGCAGAGGATAAGCATCCGGCGCTTGGCCGCATGAGTTGCCGCATCGCCGCCGCCGTCACAGCGCGCAAGGCCGAGTGCGGTGGATGCGCCCATCTGGATGCATGGGCCCTCCCGGCCCACGGAAAGGCCGCAGGCCATGACGAGCCAGGTGCCGATGAACTTGGGCAGCAGGATGCGCCACCAGACGCCTTTTTGCGGGGCGTCCATGGACTGGGAAATCCAGGAGGCCCCGCCCGAGCGGATGGCGGGGTTGCGTATCAGCCAGCCGGTGACAAGGGCCGCAATGACGGCGGGAATAAGCCACAGGCAGCAGCGGAGCGGGTCGGCGGCATTGGCGTGGAACCACTGGCCCACAGCATGAAAGGCCTTGCTGGTGGTGATGCGGAAAACGGCGATGACGCTCCCCGATAGCAGCCCGATGACCAGGCCCCAGAGGGCAAGACGGGTCTCGCCGCCGACAGTGGCCCCCGGGGATGCGGGAAAGTACAGCAAGCCGCCGATGCGCTGGAAAAGGGATACGCCCTTCATGAGCCATTCTCCGCCCTGGTTGTCGTGCAGATGGAGCGCCGCGCCGACGCGGCAAACGCAATCCAAGCATAGCGCCTTCGCGCCAGTTTTCCAATGCCCTTTCAGGTGTTTCCGCCGGGTTTGCATGGCGGCGCGCCTTGGCATATGTTTGGGGGCGTCCTGCGCTTCGCAGGCCGACATCCTGGCGAAGAAAGAGAGGGAATGATGATGAAAAACGCGGGTCCGCGCCGTTTGCCACGATTTGCCCTGGTCTTGGCCGTCGTCCTTGTGGCGGCCCTCCTTGGTTGCCGGGGAGGCGCTCTGCAAAGGGGCATCCTCGGGTCTGCCTATGTTTCCACCGCCCGGCCGGACATTGCCGTCGAGGCCGTGAACATGCCCCTGCTCACCGCGGGGCGCGGTTCGGCAAGCCTTGTGTGGAGCGACATGCTAGGCGGCCTGCCCATCCAGATGTGGCTCGCCGTCTACGGACAGGGCGGCCTTTCGCCGCTTGCCATCGTGGCCCAGGCGGCAGTGCCCCAGGGGTGGTACTGGGACAGCATCTCGCCGCATTTCCAAAGCGTGGATGTGGGCACGGAAGTTTTCGGCGGCGTGACGTACCAGGCGTGCACGTATATTGTTGACCCTTCCCGGGATCCTTTCAGCGGGCTTGTGACTGCCGTCCAGCCCGATGGCGCGCCGCAACTCTGGATGGCCCGGTATTTCGCCGCGCGCTTCAACTTTAATGATGACAAGATCATCATGGAATATCGGGAGCCGCTCCCCGAAGGCATTGTGTCGCTTTCGGCGCTGCCCTACGGCCAGGGAGACCTGCTCGCCGCCTTTGAGCAGCGCGCCCGGGACGCCTTTGCGGTCGGCGTTGCGCCGCAAAATCTCGGCGGCCTGCAGACGGGCTACATTCAGGGCGTCCGCTGGCAATACATGGGGCAGAATTTCCTCGGAACCGCCTCCAAGTATGACATTTATGACCTGGACTAGGCGAGGGCGCCGTTCCGCGAGGGGCTTTGCAGCCCCTGATCGGACAGGCGAGTGAGAGTGTAAAAAGGGGAGCCCATAGGCTCCCCTTTATGTCTATATGAAAGAAAAACGCCCCACCCGGCCGGGGCTTTTTGTTGTTATGGAAAAGGGCCGCCGTTTCCGGCAGCCCTTGGAAATACTGTGGCGGAGAGGGGGAGATTCGAACTCCCGGTGGTGTTACCCACACACGATTTCCAATCGTGCTCCTTAGACCAGCTCGGACACCTCTCCGAATGCTCCCATGCATGGGGAACGGCGTTATCTACACCACTTTGCCCCGGAGCGCAAGCCTTCAGCGCGCATCTTAAAACGCTGGCGCGGGTCCGTTCTTTCCGCCCGGCGCTCAAGCGTTTCGCGACTTACCACAACTGTTCGGGGTTCTTGCCCTCCGGGGGCTCGTCGCTTTTTTCACGCCATTTCAGGTGCGCCACATAGGGCGTACAGGGGCAACGGTGAGCAAAGGGCGTGCCCTTGACGCCCTTGCGGATGAGCCACGCGAGCCCGATGACGAACGCAATGACAAGAATGCTCCAGAGCATGCTGCCTCCCCGCGCGGGTGGGATTCCCCTAAAACAGGCGTCCGGCCTGGCGCTTATTCCTGATCGTCCTTGCGGCGCTCCTCGGGCGGGCGTTTCACCTTGCGCGCCTCAGCACCTTTCTGGAAGGCCCAGAGCCCGAAGAGGGCGAAAAGGGCAATGCCGATGGCGTTGACATAGTCCACGGCGTATTCCCCATGGCGCTAAGAGCGCCGTTGAGTGCGTTTTGCCGTTCAAAAGACGCGGCGGGACAGCACGCCCGCCGCGAATATCACTAGGCCGCCCCGATCTGGTTGAAGCCGCTGTCCACATAGATGGTGGCGCCGGTAACGCCGCGGGAAAGCTCGGACGCCAGAAAGACCGCCGTTCCGCCCACATCCATGGTGCTCACGTTGCGGCGCAGGGGGGAATTGGCCTCCACATGGGTGAAAATGTCCTTGAGGCTGGACACGGCGGAGGCGGCCAGCGTCTTGATGGGGCCGGCGCTGATGGCGTTGACGCGCACGCCCTTGGGCCCGAGGTCATAGGCAAGATAGCGCACCGAGGCCTCCAGGGCGGCCTTGGCCACGCCCATGACATTGTAGCCCGGGATGATGCGCGTGGAGCCGAGATAGGTCATGGAAATGACCGACGCGTTTTCGGTGAAGAGCGGCTCGAAGGCCCGGCACAGCCCGGTAAGCGAATAGGCGGAAATATCCAGCGCCAGCCTGAAACCCTCGCGCGACGTGTCGATGAAGCGCCCCACGAGATCCTCGCGGTTGGCGAAGGCGAGCGAATGGACGAGGATGTCGAGGCCGCCCCAGTGCTCCTTGACGAGGGCCGCGGCATTGGCGATCTGCGCGTCGTCGGTGACGTCGCACTGGAAGGTGAATTCCCCCCCAAGTTCCGCGCTCAGCGGTTCCACACGCTTCTTGATGGCGTCGCCCACATAGTTGAAGGCAAGGCGCGCACCGTGGGCCTTCAGGCTGGAGGCGATGCCCCAGGCAATGCTTCTGTTGTTCGCGAGGCCCATGATCAGGGCTTTCTTTCCTTCAAGCAGCATGTTTCCTCCTTTGGCGCTTGGCCGGCGGCTCCGGGCACGCCCGCGTCACTTGGTCAGAATATCGTAGGCTTCCTGATAGCGTTTCGCCGTGGCGTCAATGACGTCCTGGGGGAGGGCGGGCGGCGGCGGTTCCTTGTTCCACGGCTGGGCGTTCAGCCAGTTGCGCAGGAATTGCTTGTCAAAGCTGGGTTGCACCTTGCCGGGCGCATAGGTGGCTTCGGGCCAGAAGCGGGATGAATCCGGCGTGAGCACCTCGTCGATAAGGTGCAGGGTCCCGTTGATGAAGCCGAACTCGAACTTGGTGTCGGCCACGATGATGCCCCGCCCGGCGGCATGGGCGCGGCCCGCATTGTAGAGCTCGAGCGACAGCTCGGAGACGACCCTGGCCGTTTCGTCGCCAAGCAGCGCGGCCGCCTGGGCAAGCGTGATGTTTTCATCGTGCTTGCCGAGCTCCGCCTTGGTGGACGGCGTGAAAATGGCCGGGTCCAGCCGGTCGGCCTCGCGCAGGCCCGCGGGGAGCTTGTGGCCGCAGATCATGCCCGTGGCCTCGTAGCTCTTGAGGCCCGAACCCGTAATATAGCCGCGCACGATACATTCCACGGGAAGCGGCCGGGCCTTGCGCACGAGCACGGCGCGACCCTCGAGCTCGTCCTTCCACGGGGCGAGCGCCTGGGGGAAGCGGTCCACATCGCTCTCAAGGATATGGTTGGGGATGATGTCCTCAAATTTCCGCATCCAGAACAGGGTGATCTTGTTGAGAATGACGCCCTTGTACGGGATAGGCTCGGCCATGATGACGTCAAAGGCGGACATGCGGTCCGTGGTGACGATGAGCAGGGTGTCTTCGTCAACCTCATAGATGTCGCGAACCTTGCCGCGCGACAGCAGGGGATAGGCGCTGATGTCCGTCTTTGTGACAATTTTCATGGAAGCTCCTTGCGGGGATGCGCCATTGGCGCGCTAGTTCCGGGCAGCGCCGCCACGCCTGCGACGGGCCTCCACCGAGCGGGCGTGTGCCTCCAGCCCTTCCAGGCGCGCGAGCGCGGTGATGGCTTCGCCATTTTTTTCAAGAAACGCGGGAGAGGCGGCAATGATACTCGTTTTTTTGCAGAATGTCTGCACCGACAGGGCGGAGGAAAAGCGCGCCGTCCCCAGGGTGGGCAACACATGGTTGGGCCCCGCGTAGTAGTCTCCCACGGGTTCCGGGCTGTGCTGACCAAGGAAGGCCGCGCCCGCGTGCCTGATATGCGGCAGCACGGCCCAAGGGTCGCGCGTGCAGATTTCGAGGTGTTCCGGCGCGACATGGTTGGCAATGGCAATGGCGGTCGCGAGGTCGGGCACGACGGCGATACAGCCCCAGTCCGCGAGCGAGCGGGCCGCGATTTCCGCGCGGGGGAGCGCCGCGCACTGCTTTTCCAGCTCCTGCGGCAGGCGCTCGGCAAGCCGCGGGGAATCGGTGACGCAGATGGCGCAGGCCAGTGCGTCGTGCTCCGCCTGGGAGAGCATGTCGGCCGCCACCCAGGCGGCATTGGCGCTGTCATCGGCCAGGATGAGCACCTCGCTCGGGCCGGCGATCATGTCGATGCCCACCGCGCCCTGCAGCAGGCGCTTGGCCGTGGTGACATAGATATTTCCTGGCCCGGCGATAACATCCACGCGCGTCACGCTTTCCGTGCCGAGGGCCAGCGCCGCTATGCTCCAGGCCCCCCCCACGCGGTAGACCTCTTCGATGTCCAGAAGGTGCGCCGCGGCCAACAGGTGTGGGTCCACACTGCCGTCGGCGCGGGGCGGCGTGCACACGGCAAGGCGGGGGACCCCGGCTACCTGGGCGGGGATGGCGTTCATGAGCAGGCTCGAGATAAGGGGCGTGTTCCCGCCCTGGCCGCCGGGCACATAGAGGCCCACGGCATCCACAGGCAACACCCGCTGGCCGAGGATGCTGCCGTCCGGCCTCGTCACGAACCAGGAGCGCTCAAGCTGCGCCTCATGGAAGGCGCGGATATTGGCGGCGGCCCCGCAGATATATTCCCGGTTTTCCACGGATACGGAGGCGGCCGCCCGCGCGATTTCCTGCGGGCTCACGCGCACGGGCGGCGTGAACTCCGGGGCGTCAAATTTCCGGGTATAGTCCACAAGGGCCGCGTCGCCATGTTCGCGCACCGCGGCGATGATGTCGCGCACGGCGGCCTCGACGCCGCCATCGGGGGTTGTGCGGCCTTGAAGCCATTGGGAGGCTGAGGCCCAGTCTTTTTCGTTCTGGAGATGGAGCAGGCGGCAGGTCATGGACGGTCTCCTCGCATGGTGCAAGTGGTGTACAGGAATGTTTGCCGAATGTCGAGCCGCGCCTTGCGACGCGGGCCGAGCATCTTGACACGGGCCCTTCTCAAAAGTACCTCAATAGCAGTACCCGCTGGCCGCGGCTCTCCCCGCATGGTCAGCGCATCATCCTTGAGGAGGAATCATGAAGCGTCATATGATGCACCCATATACCGCCTACCGGCCCGACGCGCGGCGTCACGAAGAAGAGCGGGAGCATCCGCGCCACGAGGGCGGCTTCCCCGAAAACGGCGCGCCGCAGGAACAGGACGCCGCCGCAAATCTGGCCGATGAGGCCGATGCCGTGCGCGACGTGGTGGAACCGGGCGTGGACGCCGAAAGCGCGCCGCAGCCCGAGCCCCAGGGCGAGGAGAATGAGGCCGTCGCCCGATGCAAGGCCGAGATGGAGGAGCTGCGCCTGCGCACCGCGGCGGAAATGGAGAATTTCAAGAAGCGCCTGACCCGCGAACATCAGGAGCAGATGCGCTTCGCGGCCGAAAAGGTCCTCGGCGACCTTCTGCCGAGCCTCGACAACCTGGACCTTGCCCTGCAGTACGGCAGCCAGCACGAGGCCTGCAAGGACATGCTTCAGGGCGTCGCCATGACGCGCAAGCTGCTACTGGACGCGCTGGACAAGAACGGCCTCAAGGCGCTCGGCGAAGTGGGCGACGAGTTCAATCCCGAGGTCCACGAGGCCGTGGGCTTTGAGCCCAATCCCGATCTCGCCCCCGGCTCGGTGACGCGCGTCATGCAGCGCGGCTACAAGCTCAATGACCGCCTGCTCCGCGCCGCCAAGGTGATGATCAACCAGTAGCGGGAGCCCGCAAGGCCCGCAGAAGGGTGGACATTCGCTCCATGTTCCAGTAGGAACAGCTTTTTACGGCAGCGCCCGGCGCGCATGGACGGTCTTTCCGGCCGTTCATGCGCTGGCGGGCGCTCTGGCCTTTTGGCCGTGGCGTTCACTCTTTCTTCCGCAGGTCCCTCCGCCATGCCTGTCGCCATCCCGCGCTTTGAATCCGGCAGTGTTCCTTCCACCGTTCCCACCACCGTGCCCGAAGTGCGCCTTGCGCCGGACACGAAGCTGGAGATCCGCCCGGCGCGCGTCTCGGACGTGCACAGCATGTCCGCGCTCATCAACCAATACGCCTCGTCCAATGTAATGCTGGCCCGGGGGCCGCAATATCTGTACCAGCATATCCAGGACTACATGGTTGTGACGGCCCCGGCCGCGGAAAGCGGCGCGGAGACGGTGGTGGCCTGCGGAGCCCTGCATGTGCTTTGGGCGGACCTTGCGGAGATTCGCTCCATCGCGGTGCATCCGTCCTGCCAGGACAGGGGCCTCGGGCGCAGGCTGGTGGCCGCCCTGGTTGCGCGCTGCCGGGATCTGGGCATTCCCCGCGTCTTTGTGTTCACCCTTGTGGCGTCGTTTTTCCGCAACTGCGGCTTCACCGAATTTGAGCGCGAAGACCTGCCCCCCGTCGTCTGGGTGGAGTGCAGCAAGTGCCCCAAGTTTTATCGCTGTGACGAAATCGGCATGATCCGGTCACTCACGGACTGAGCGCCGGGCGGCCATGCGCCGCCGTATCCCTTTCCCCTTGTGGCCGTCACGGGCCATTGGAGCACGCACATGAACAGGCTTGCCGGCAGGGATTTTCTCAAGGAAATCGACTTCACCCCCGAAGATCTCGTCTACCTTCTGGACCTCGCGGCGCGCCTCAAGGCCGCCAAAAAGGCGGGGCGCGAGCCCCGCTTCCTCGAAGGGCGCAATATCGCCCTGCTGTTTGAGAAGGACTCCACGCGCACCCGCTGCGCCTTTGAGGTGGGCGCGCACGATCAGGGCGCGCATGTCACCTATCTCGGCCCCACGGGTTCGCAGATGGGCAAGAAGGAATCCCTGCCGGATACCGCAAGGGTGCTCTCGGGCTTTTTCGACGGCATCGAGTACCGGGGCTTCGAGCAGGCCCGCGTCGAGGCGCTCGCCGAATATGCCTCCGTGCCCGTGTGGAACGGCCTGACCAATGAATGGCATCCAACGCAGCTTCTCGCCGACATGCTCACCATGCGCGAAACCTGCCAGAAGCCGCTTGCCCGGCAGCGCCTCGCCTATCTGGGGGACGCCCGCTACAATATGGGCAATTCGCTCATGGTGGGCTCGGCCATGCTCGGCGTGGATTTTTGCTCCGTGGCCCCGCGGGCGCTCTGGACCTCGGATGAGGTTTTCGAGATGGCGCGCCACATCGGCGAGCGCACGGGCGCGCGCATCACCCGCACGGAAAGTGTGGAGGAGGGCGTGCGCGGCTGCGACTTCCTCTATACCGATGTCTGGGTCTCCATGGGTGAGCCCGATGCCGTGTGGAAGGAGCGCATCGAGCTGCTCACGCCCTACCGGGTGACGGAAAAGGTGATGCGGCTCACGGGCAATCCCGAGTGCCGCTTCCTGCACTGCCTGCCTGCCTTCCATGACCGCAAGACGGAGATCGGCGAGGATATTTACCGTCGTTTCGGCATCTCGTGCATGGAAGTGGATGACGCCGTGTTTGAATCCCCGCGCAGCGTGGTCTTTCAGGAGGCGGAAAACCGCCTGCACACCATCAAGGCCGGCATGGTGGCGACGCTCGCGCAAAAGCCCCTGGAATACCCCGACTGAACCCGCAGCCTGCCGGAGGCCGGAGGCCGACAATAC
>CAMWTD010000055.1 GCA_947177085.1 uncultured Desulfovibrio sp. | reverse complement strand
GGGACGGCCCGCTCGACATGCGCATGGATGCGGCCTCAGGGGAGCGTTCTGCGTGGCACTGGGTCAATCGGGAAAGTTTCGCGGGCCTCAAGGAATGCATCGCCACCCTCGGGGAGGAGCCGCAGGCCGGGCGCATCGCCCGCGCCATCGTGGAGGCGCGGCAAAAGACGCGCATCGACAGCACGGCCCAGCTTGCGGCCCTGGTGGAACAGGCCTATCCCCCGGCGTGGCGCGCCAAGGCGAGGAGGCATCCGGCCACGCGCACCTTTCAGGCCCTGCGCATGGCCGTGAATGACGAACTCGGCGAACTTGAGCGTTTTCTGGACGAAATCCTCAAGTGGCTCCCCCTGGGCGGCCGCCTCGTTGTCATCACCTTTCACTCGCTGGAGGACAGGATGGTCAAGCACGCCATGCGGCACTGGGCCGAAGGCTGCCGCTGTCCCCGGCATGTGCCTGTCTGTCGTTGCGGCCATGTGCCCGAGGTGCGCCTGCTCGCCAAAAAACCCCTGGTCGCCGCTGCGGCGGAAGTTGCGGCCAATCCGCGCGCAAGCTCGGCCAAGCTGCGCGCTGTGGAAAAAATCGCCGAAGCGCCCCGCGCGGACGTCCCCGGAGGCCGGGCGTGAACAGCCGCGCGCGTGGGGCGGGCAAGCCCCAGGGGGGGCGCGGCTGGCTTGCGGTGCTGGCGCTGGAGCTGCTCGGGCTGCCCGTGATGGGGCTCGTGCTTGTCTGGAGCGGCATTGAGCGTACGGACACCACCTATTTCATCAATATCGCGCAGAACGAGGTGCGGGAGCGCCAGGCCCTGCGCGCCAAGCTGGAAGTGGAGCGGGAGCGACTGCTCTCCCCCTATGAGCTGCGCCGCCGCGCGCAAGAACTGGACATGCGCGAGCCGGGCCCCGGCCAGGTGCGCCGCATGGACCGGCCTTAAAACAGACAGATGAACCGCCGCGGCGCGTCGCGCCCCGGCGTTGGCGCGCCAGGCCGCTGGACCAGAGCGCGGCCCAAGGGCGATCATAAGGCCCCGTGCCCCGCCATGAAGCGGGGCCGGCCGGAGGACGGGATGCTCGGATTTTCGTCACGCAAGCGCAATCGCGCCACCTATGCGCCGCGCCGGGATGCGCGCAAAGCCGCCAAATGGTCGGAAGGCAAGGCCGCGCCCGCCAAGGCTCCGGCCTCGCGTCTGGCAAAATGGGCCGCAAGCGTGGACTGGAGCCGCTGGCGCATCAACGCGGTGGCGGTCATCTTCGGCCTTATCTGGGTGGGGCTCTGGGGCCGCGCCTGGCATCTCCAGATGGTCGAGGGCCCGCGGCTCGCGGACAAGGCCCGGCGGCAGCACATGGCCTCGGAACTCGTGTCGGGCAAGCGCGGCCTCATCTATGACCGCAACGGCCAGGTGCTTGCCAGAAGCGTGGAGGCGCGATCGGTCTACGCCAAGCCGCAGGAAATCGAGGATTTTGCCCGCACCGCGGCCACTCTGGCCCCTCTGCTCGGCATGGACGCCCAGAAGCTCCATGACGATCTTTCGCGCACGCGCAGGCGCTTTGTCTGGCTCAGGCGCAAGGTGGACGACTCCACGGCCGCGGCCATCCGCAAGGCCGACCTGGTGGGCATTGGCCTCAGCAAGGAATATGACCGCGTCTATCCCTTCAAGCACATGGCCGGGCAGTTGCTGGGCTTCGTGGGCCTTGACGACAAGGGCCTCGAGGGCATTGAGCGCTCGCTGGAAGAGCGGCTCGGCTGCATCCCGGTGCGCCAGATCGTCCAGCGCGACGCCATGGGGCGGCGCTTCTACCTGAACGAGGAAGGCCAGAGCGAGCCCCGCGGCCAGGACGTGACCCTGACCCTCGACATGCAGATCCAGTTCATCGCCGAGGAGGCCGTGGCCCGCGTGGCTCGCGAGTTCGACGCCCGCTGGAGCGGCGCGCTCGTGGTGGATGTGGAAAACGGCGACATCCTCGCCTGGGCGCAGTATCCCTTCTTCAATCCCAATACCTACAGGGAATCCTCGCCGCAAATCTACCGCAACCGCCTGGCCGCGGACGCGCTGGAACCCGGCTCCACCTTCAAGCCCTTTGTCATGGCCGCGGCCCTGCAGGAGCGCAAGGTCACGCCCAATACGCTCATCGATTGCGAGGGCGGCAAGTGGGAGCGGAAGAACATCTCCATCCGCGACACTTCCACCCAGGGCATCCTGCCGGCGAGCAAGGTGCTCCGCTACTCCTCCAATATCGGCATGGCCAAGATCGGCCTCCAGCTCGGGGCCCAGCAATCCTGGAAATACCTGCACGCCCTCGGCTTCGGCGAGCGCACCAGCGTGCCCGTGGCCGAGAGCCGGGGCATCTTGCGCCGCCCGAGGGATTGGGGCGAGGCCGACGTCATGTCCGCCGCCTTCGGGCAGAGCGTGTCGGTCACGGCGCTCCAGATGGCCCAGGCCTATCTCACCCTGCTCAATCACGGCGTCTACAAACCCCTGCGCCTCGTGCGCGAGGAGGGCGGGGTGGAGGAGGCGCACGAGCGCGTCTTCACTGAAAAGACCGTGCGCGAAGTCATGGACATGATGCGCGACGTGGTGGAGGAAAACGACGGCACGGGCAAGCGGGCGCGCGTGCCCGGCGTGGAGGTGGCCGGCAAGACGGGCACGGCCCAGAAGGCGGACGCCCGCGCCGGGACCTATGGCGTCAAGCGCGTGGCCTCCTTTGTGGGCTTCTTGCCAGCGCGAGACCCGCGTTATCTCGTCGTGGTTTTTGTGGACGAGCCCACGCGCAACCAGTACGGCGGCGTGGTGGCCGCGCCGGCCTTCAAGGAGATCGCGAGCCGCGTGCTCACCTATACCGGCGCGCTCACGGAAGTGCAGGTGGCCGAGGCCGCCCGCAAGGACACGGTGCGCCGCAGGGGCCTCAAGCTTGTGGGCATGGACGCTCCCTATCTGGAGGCGAAGGAGGTTGCGTCCGCTCCGGGGAACGCGCGCGAAGCCCCGGTGGCGGCCCAGGCCCCCGCGCCGCGCCGCCCGCAGGAGTCCATGCGGCTCCCGGGCCACCGGGCGCGGGCCTCGAGCCATGTGCCGGACGTCATGGGCAAGTCCGTGCGCAATGCGGTGGAGCTTTTCGCCCGCGCGGGCGTTGTTCCCGAGCTCAAGGGCACGGGCAGCCGCGTGGTGCGCCAGAGCCCGCCCGCGGGCGCGGCATGGCCCGAGGAGGGCAAGCGGGCCGACTATATCCTCTGGCTTTCGGAGCGCTGATGATGGAGCGGGATTTTACGGAACTTCTGGGCGCGGCCCGTGCGGGGAGCCGCGAGGTGCGGGCGGATTCGCGCAAGGTCGGGCCCGGCGACATCTTTGTGGCCGTGCCCGGGGCCAGCGAGGACGGGACGCGCTATATCCCCGAGGCCGTGGCCGCCGGGGCGGCCATTGTCGTCTGCCGTCCGGAGGCGGCCCGCGCCGCCGCAATGGCCGGAGCGGGCGGGGACGCGTGCCGCTTCATCGCCCACGAGGACCCGCGCGAGGCCCTGTGGCGTCTCGCCGCGGCGCGCTTCGACACGGAAGGGTTGCCGCTCCGCGTGGTGGGCGTCACCGGGACCAACGGCAAGACGACCACGGCGGCCCTGTTGGAGCATCTCTTCACGGCGGCCGGCCACCGCGTGGGCGTGCTCGGCACGGTCACCTACCGCTGGCCGGGCCACAGCGAGGCCGCGCCCCTGACCACGCCGGACCCCCTTTCCCTGCACGCCATGCTGGCGCGCATGGCGGAGGCCGGGGTGGATATGGCGTTCATGGAAGTCTCGTCCCATGCGCTCGCGCAGCAGCGCGTTTCCGGCGTTCCCTTCGCCGGGGCCGTGTTCACCAATCTCACGCAGGACCACCTCGACTTCCATCCCGACATGGAGAGCTATTTCAAGGCCAAGGCCCGGCTGTTCCTGGAACTGCCGCGCAAGGACAAGGCCATGGCCGTCAATGCCGACGACCCGTGGGGACGCCGCCTGCTGGAACTCTGCCCGGGGGCGCTGTCTTACGGCCTTGGGCGCGGCGTGCCGGGACGCCGTCATCTGTGGGGCGAATTGCTCGCCTCCGGCACGGCTGGCGTGCACCTGCGGATGCGTTGCGACAACGCCGAGTGGGAATTGCGCTCGCCGCTCGTGGGGGCCTTCAACGCGGCCAATTTGCTGGCCGCGCAGGCAATGGCGCTGGAGCTCGGCCTCACGCCCTCCGCCATGCGGGCGCTCGCCACGTTCACCGGGGTGTCCGGACGGCTCGAGCGGGTGGACAATCCTCAGGGGCTGCATGTGTTTGTGGACTACGCCCACACGCCGGATGCGCTCGTCAATGTGCTCACGGCCCTGCGCGGCGCGGGTTTTGCGCGCATCGTCACGGTCTTCGGCTGCGGCGGCAACCGCGACAGGACCAAGCGCCCGCTCATGGGCGAGGCCGTGGCGCGCCACGCGGACGTGGCCGTGCTCACCTCTGACAACCCGCGCAACGAGGAGCCCGAAGCCATCCTTGCCGATGTGCTGCCCGGCCTGGCCACGGCCCGTGAGGTGGTGGTGGAGGCGGATCGCCGCGCGGCCACGGCAAAGGCGCTCGCCATGCTCGGCCGGGAGGACGCCCTGCTCATCGCCGGCAAGGGGCACGAAGATTACCAAATCATCAAGGGCGTGAAGCACCACTACAGCGATCAGGAAGTGGTGCGGGAGCTTTTGCGGTGCGAATGAGCGTTGGAGAAATGGCGTCGGTCCTGGGCCTTGCCGCGGAAGCGGCTTCGGGCTGGGAGGACCGCATCCTCACCCGCGCCGTCACGGACAGCCGCGACGCCTCCCCGGGCGCGCTCTTTGTCTGCGTGCCGGGCGCGCGTGTGGACGGCCACGATTTTGCGGCCTCCGCCGTGGAGCGCGGGGCCGGGGCCGTGCTCGCCACGCGGCCCTTGCCGGAAGTTGCGGCGCGGGGCGTGCCCGTGCTCGTGGTGGAGGATGCCGTCAGGGCATTGGGGCGGCTCGCCGCGTACTGGCGCGACAGGACTACCGCCAAGGTCGTGTGCGTCACGGGCACGGCCGGCAAGACCACGCTCAAGGAAACGCTCGCGGCCATCCTGGCCGTGCGCGGCAAGACCGCGCGCACGCCGCTCAACCATAACAACCAGATCGGGATGCCCTGCGCCGTGCTGGACACCGACGGCGACGAGAATTTCTGGGTCATGGAGGCGGGCATCAGCCACGAGGGCGACATGGACGAGCTTGCGTCCGTCCTGCGGCCGGACCTGGCCCTTATCCTCAATGTGGGGCCGGGCCACACCGAGGGCCTCGGCGGCAGGGGCGTGGCCTGGCACAAGGCGCGCCTGCTCGCGCATCTCGCGCCCGGCGGCGCGTCCCTTGTGAGCGCGGACTATGCGGACCTCGTGGCCGAGGCCGAGGCCACGGGCGCAAAGCCCGTCTATTTCAGCGCTGCCCGGGGGGATGTCCCCTACAGCGCGCGCATGGGCGAGGGCTCCGGGAGCTTCCGGCTTGAGCTTGCGGGCGAGGGGATGGAGGTTGAAACGCCGTTCCGCGGCGCTTTTGGGGCGGAGAACGCCATCGCCGCCGCTGCCGCCGCGCACTTCCTCGGCCTTGACGCGGACGAGATCCGCCGGGGCTTTGCCGCCGCCACGCTGCCGCCCCAGCGCTGCGCTCGCAAGAAGGTCGGCCCCTGGCGCGTCATTGACGATACCTATAATGCCAATCCGCTTTCCATGCGGCGGATGCTGGAGGCCGCCGCGGCCGAAGCCGAAGCGGCGTCGCTGCCGCTTGTGACGGTGCTCGGCGAAATGGGCGAGCTTGGCGCGGAATCCGCCAAACATCATGAAGACCTGGGCCGACGGCTCGGGGGGCGCGGGGGGGCCGCGATTTTTTGGAAGGGCGGCCACGGCGGGGAGGTACGGGCAGGACTCGCCGCGCACCCCGATGCGTTCAAGCGCTGGACGCCCGTGAACGGTCCTGAAGATTTTGCTGCGGCGTGGCAAGCGGCCGGGAACTTCCCCGATGGCGGGGTACTGCTGTTCAAGGGCTCGCGCGCCAACCGGCTGGAAGAATTGCTGGCGGCGCTGGAAAGGGCCTGCGGCGCGGGCGAAAGGGAGCAAGGGCGTGTTTTATAACCTGTTCGCCCCCCTGAGCGCGGAATGGACGGCGTTCAACGTCTTCCGCTACATCTCCTTCCGCTCCATGGCGGCGCTAATCACGGCGCTCGTCATTTCCATCCTCGTGGGGCCGCGCTTCATCGCGTGGCTGCGCCGACTCAGGTGCGGCCAGTATATCCACGAGGACGTCGCCGCCCACGCGGCCAAGGCGGGCACGCCCACCATGGGCGGCCTGCTCATCCTGTTCAGCCTTTCGGTGAGCATGCTTCTCTGGGGCGACCTCGCCAACCGTTATGTGTGGCAGACCTTCTTTGTGTTCGTGGGCTTTGGGGCCGTCGGCCTTTGGGACGATCTCTCCAAGCTCCGCCATCACCAGAACAGGGGCATTTCGGCCAAGGCCAAGTTCACCGCGCAGGTGCTCGTGGCCTTTTGCGCCATCTGGATGCTGTGGGAAAATCCGGCCTTTGACACGCGCCTAACCATCCCCTTTGTCAAAAGCTGGGCCCCGGATCTCGGCTGGTTCTATCTGCCCTTCGGCATCTTCCTCATGGTGGCGGCCTCCAACGCGGTCAACCTCACGGACGGGCTGGACGGCCTCGCCATCGGGCCGTCCATCATCGCCGCGCTGGTCTTTGCAATTTTTCTGTATGTCACCGGAAATGCGCGTATCTCCGCCTACCTGCTCGTGCCCTATATCCCCGGCGTGGGCGAGGTGACGGTGTTCTGCGCGGCGCTCGCCGGGGCGGGGCTGGGCTTTCTCTGGTTCAACGCCTATCCGGCCCAGGTCTTCATGGGCGACGTGGGCTCGCTCTCCATCGGCGGCGTGCTCGGCTATCTCGCGCTGCTCTGCAAGCAGGAGCTCATCCCTGCCGTGGTGGGAGCCATCTTCGTGGCTGAGACGCTTTCGGTCATCCTGCAGGTGGGCTATTTTCGCTGGACGGGCGGCAAGCGCATTTTCCGCATGGCCCCGCTGCATCACCATTTTGAACTCAAGGGCGTGCCGGAATCCAAGATCATCATCCGGTTCTGGATACTTTCCATCCTGCTCGGGCTCGTCGCCCTGTCTGTCCTGAAACTGCGCTGAGGAGAAAAATGGCACTGGAGCACAGCCGTGGCCCGCGGCCGCAAGCGGGCGAACTTGCCGTGGTGGTGGGCGCGGGGCGCTCGGGCCTCGCCGCCGCGCGCCTCTTGCGCAAGCTCGGCGCGGATGTCCGTCTGCTGGACCGCAAGGCGGATTCGCTCACCGACGAGCAGCAGGCGGAATTGCGCGCCGAGGGCATCGAGGTGGAGCTTGGCGAGCACTCGCCCGTCCAGTTTGCCGGCGCTTCGTGGGTCATCCCGAGCCCCGGGCTCCCCATTGCCGCCATCGAGCCGCTCGTGGAGGCCACGGTGGCCCCGGGGGCGAAAGCGCCGGAAATTCTGGCCGAAATGGAGCTCGCCTGGCGTTGCCTGGACGACGAGCCCGTCATCGCCGTCACCGGAACCAGCGGCAAGACCACCACGGCCTCGCTGGCCGCGGCCATGCTTCAGGCGCAGGGCTATGCTGCTTTTCTCGGCGGCAACATCGGCACGCCGCTTTCGGAGTATGTGCTCGCCGGGCGTAAGGCCGACGTGCTGGTGCTGGAGGTTTCCAGTTTCCAGCTCCAGGGCTGCTCCACTTTTTGCCCGCGTGCGGCCGTCCTGCTGAATATTTCGCCCAACCACCTGGATTATCATAAGGACATGGACGAATACGTGGAAGCCAAGTTCCGCCTCTTCCGCTGCCAGGACGAGGGCGACCTTGCCGTGCTCGGCGAGGGCGTGCGCGATTTCGCTGCGGGCTGGCCCGTGCGCGCCCGCAAGGTCTGGGTGGAGGAGGGGCCCTCGCGCTTTCCGCAGAGCGGCCTCATGGGGGCGCATAATGCCTTCAACGCCGAGGCCGCGTGGCAAGCCTGCCGGCTCTTCGGCGTGAGCGAGGCCAATGCCGCCCGCGCCGTGGCCGACTTCCGTCCGCTGCCGCACAGGCTTGAGCGCGTGGCCGAGCGCGGGGGCGTGCTTTTTGTCAATGATTCCAAGTGTACCACCGTTGCCGCGTTGGAGGTGGCCCTGCGCGCTTTTGACCGGCCCGTGCGCCTGCTCTGCGGGGGGAAGTTCAAGGGCGGAGACCTTGCCGCCCTTGTGCCGCTTTTGCGCGTAAAGGTAGCGCAGGTGGGCCTGTTCGGCGCAAGCCGCGAAGAATTTGAGCGCGCCTGGGGCGGAGTCGTGCCCATGAGCTGGCATCCGACCCTTGCCGAAGCCGTGGCCGGGCTGGCGGCCGCAGCCAGGCCCGGGGACGCCGTCCTGCTGGCCCCGGCGACCGCGAGTTTTGACCTTTACAAAAACTACATGGCCCGGGGCGACGATTTCAAGCGCATCGTGGGAGAACTGGCATGAAGAATGTCTTTGTGAAGCCTTCCGGCGCGGTGAGCGCCCCCAAAGGCCCGGCGCACAAGGCCGCCACGGCGGGCGCGCTCCCCGGGGGGGGGCAGGCGTCCTTCGACTGGTGGCTTTTCACCATCACGCTGGCCATCCTCGGCGTGGGGCTCGTCATGGTGCTTTCGGCGAGCGGCATCGTGGCCGAACAGGCCAATGGCGACAAGTACCATTTCTTCAAGCGCCAGGTGCTCTTTGCGGCGCTTGGCGGCGTGGCCCTCTGGTGCGCGGCGCTCATGCCCCGGGACTGGCTCTACCGGCTCCAGTATCCTGCGCTCTTTTTCGCGCTGTTGCTCGTGCTTGTCACGCTGTCGCCGCTGGCCCCATCCATCAACGGCGCCAAGCGCTGGATCCGCCTCGGGCCTGTTTCCATCCAGCCCATGGAATTTGTGAAGATCGCGCTGGCGCTCTACCTCGCCTATTTCATGAGCACCAAGCAGCAGCTCATCAAGACCTTCAGCCGGGGCGTCATCCCGCCCTTCGCCGTGACCGGGCTTTTCTGCTTCCTGCTGCTCCTCCAGCCGGATTTCGGCAGCGCCGTGGTGCTCGCGGGCATTCTCTTCTTCATGTGCGTGGCCGGGGGCACGCGCTTCATCTACATTTTCTTCTCCGTGGCGCTCGCCTGCGGCGGGGCCATGGCCCTCGCCATTGCCGAGCCCTACCGCCTGCGCAGGCTGCTCGCCTTTCTCGATCCCTTCCAGGACGCGCATAACACGGGCTACCAGCTTGTGCAGTCCTTGCTCGCCATCGGCTCGGGGAGCTTTTTCGGCGTGGGCGTGGGCGCGAGCCGCCAGAAGATGTTCTACCTGCCAGAAGCCCACAACGACTTCATCATGGCCGTGCTCGCCGAGGAAATGGGCTTTGTGGGCGTGACCATCGTCATGGCCCTGTTCGCCCTGCTGTTCTGGCGCTGCTACCGCATCATCATGGGCCAGCAGGCGCTGCGCGACCGCTTCACGGCCTTTGGCATCACCACCATCCTCGTCA
This sequence comes from uncultured Desulfovibrio sp., assembly GCA_947177085.1. GTDB lineage: Bacteria > Desulfobacterota > Desulfovibrionia > Desulfovibrionales > Desulfovibrionaceae > Desulfovibrio. Next base: position 632 of record CAMWTD010000055.1, on the reverse strand, counting down.
TGGGCGCGGTAATGAACCTCGCCGTGGTCATGGGCGTGGCCCCGCCCAAGGGCGTGCCCATGCCGCTCATGAGCTACGGCGGCAGCAACCTCATCGCCACCATGCTTTGCGTGGGCCTTTTGCTCAACTTTTCACGCACGGCGGGCGCATGGACAAGATCCTCCTGACAACGGGAGGCACGGGCGGGCACATCTTTCCCGCTCTCGCCGTCGCCGAGGAAGTGCGCAGGCGCAATCCTGACGCGAAACTGCTCTTCGTGGGCTCGGAATACGGGCCCGAGGGCAGGCTCTGCGCCCGCGCGGGCATCGACTTTGCGGGCCTTCCCGTGCGGGGTTTTCTGGGCCGGGGCTTCCGGGCTTTTGGGGCTGCTGCGCGCATGGGCGTGGCCGTGGGCAAGGCGCTGGCCCTGGTGCGCGGCTTCCGGCCGGACGCGGTGACCGGTTTCGGCGGCTATGCGGCCTTCGCGCCCATGCTGGCGGCGCGCCTTTCCGGCGTGCCCGCGCTGCTCCACGAGCAGAACGCCGTGGCGGGCACGAGCAACAGGGTCCTCGCGCGGCTGGCGCGCAAGGTGTGCATATCCCTGCCGGGCACGCGGGGTTTTCCCGCGGAAAATGCGTGCTCACGGGCAATCC
>CAMWTD010000054.1 GCA_947177085.1 uncultured Desulfovibrio sp. | reverse complement strand
GGCTGAGGGAGGGGTGGGCGCAGGGGCTTTTTGTGCGGCGTCATTCGACGCCGGGGCGTCAATTTCCATCGCGTTGTGTCGGGCGCGGCACTGGGGGGCATCCCCCCGTGTGCCTGTTCCGCAATCTTTTCTTACTGGCGGCCGAGTATCCAGTAGGTGTCAAAACCGTCGTCGAGGAAGCCGTCGTCGATGCCGGCGAATCCCGCCTGGGCAAACAGGCGGCGGTATTCGGCGCGGGTGCGCCGCCAGCCCCAGAACTGCTGCCGCCGGATGCCGAGCAGGTGCAGCACCGCGCGGATAAGGATCTTGATGGCGTTCACAAAGCTGCCGATGAAGGAATCCTCCTCCAAAAGCGACGCGGAAAGGCAGATAAGCTCGCCGCCCGGGGCAAGCTGGCTGCGCAATTCCTCAAGCACATGCACGAGTTCGCGCGTGGGGATGCCGTAATCCACCGCCGAAAGATAGATGACGTCATACCGCACGTCCGGCGGCAGGCACGCGGGGGGCAGGCCGATATAGATGCGCTCCGCCGGGATGAGACGCCTGAGCCAGCGCATCCCCACGGTGCTCGGCTCGTTGACGTGCAGCTCCACCCCGGGCAGCTCCTCGAGGAGGAGCTTTTCCATATAGCCCACGCCGCTGCCGATGGAGAGCACGCGCGCGGGCCCGTCGTTGTCGCGCAGGCCGTCCTCGCACTGGCCGGCCACCACCTCGCGGATGCGGTCGGCGAGCCAGCGGGCGTCTTTCGCCTTGTTGGCGCGCCAGCGGGAGGGCAGGTCGTTCCAGCCCTGGTAGCGGCGGAAGAGTTCTTCGTAAAAAGTGGCGTAGAACTTGGGGTCCGCCAGGTGGAAGAACGAAATATGCGAGAAGGCCGTGAAGGGGATACCCTGCCAGCTTTCCTGATAAAATCGCCGCACTCTCTTGCGCCTCCTTGAGGGCCCGGGCCCCCTGCATCCCAAGGCCGCTTAATATAACGCACGATGTCCCGGGGCGCAATGCCCAGGCCCGCGCGCCACGGCAAGTTGCCACGGACCGGCTTTCCGATTAGAGCAGTCCCACGGGTCTTTGCCAGGAGAGGAGGAAAACATGCCATCTTCACACGAACCGGGGGGGCCGGAGCCGCTCCCCCTCACGCCGGACAGGCTGGAACGGCTGGCCGACTTCTGCAACGAGGCCGGGATGCTCCGGCACACGCCGCGCAGCGGCTACGCCTTTCTCGGCAGCGGCAAGGAAAGCGTGGCCGAGCACTCCTACAGGACGACGGTGCTCGGCTACCTGCTCGCGCGCATGGCCGGGCTTGAGCCATCGCGGGTGGTCATGCTCTGCCTGTTCCATGACCTGCATGAGGCGCGCACCGGCGACTTCAACTATGTGAACCACCGCTACGACACCTGCCGTGCGCGCGCCGCCCTCGAGGACGCCACCGAAGGCACGGGCCTCGGGCCGGACATCCTCGACGCGTGGGACGAGCTTGAGGCGGCGGAAACACGGGCCGCGCGGCTCGCCCATGACGCGGACCAGCTCGACCTCATTTGCAATCTACAGGCCGAGCTCTCGCGCGGCAACGAATTTGCCCGCGAGTGGCTGGACAGCGCCCTCAAGCGCCTGCGCACGCCCGAGGGGCGCGAGCTCGCGGAGGCCGTCCTGCGGACGGACCCCAACCATTGGTGGTATGGCCGCGTGGACAAGACGTGGTGGGTGCGCCACGGCTTGCCCGACGAAGGTTGAGCGGCTCTCCCCTTCCGGCCGGCGCGGGCTAGGGCGTCACCAGGGTGCCGAGCGGAGCTTCTTCGAGAAGGAAGCGCCGGAGGCTCGAGGGCGCGCGGCCGTCCAGGATGAGGGCGCGCCCGCAGCCCGCGGCAAGCGCCCCGAGACAGGCCTCCGCCTTGGGGATCATGCCGCCGCTGATGACGCCCGCTTCGCGCAGGCTCGCGATAGCCGCCCCGTCAAGGCGCGGCAGCAGCCTCCCCTCGCCGTCGAGCACGCCCGGCACGTCGGAAATGAGCACAAAATACTCCGCCCTGAGCGCCCCGGCCAGCGCCCCGGCCGCCGTATCCGCATTGATGTTCAGGGCCTCCCCGTCCGGGCCCGAGGCCACGGGCGCGACCACGGGCACGAAGCCCCCCTCGAGCAGGCAGCGGGGGAGCGCCGGGTCCACGCTGACGACCTCGCCCACGAGGCCGAGGGCAGGATTTTTCCGGCGCGCCCGCAAAAGGCCGCCATCACGCCCGGAAATGCCCGCCGCCGCCACGCCCCGGGCATTGAGCTCGCTCACCACGGCCTTATTCACCTGGCCGCAGAGCACCATTTCCACCGCTTCCATGGTGGCCCCGTCCGTCACGCGCAGGCCGTCCGCGAAGCGACTCTCGATGTTGAGACGCATGAGCAGGGCGCTGATTTGCGGGCCTCCGCCGTGGACGACGACCAGGCGGAAGCCCCGCCCGGCCAACAGGGCCAGGTCTTCCGCGAAGGCGCGGGAGAGTTCCGGCTTGTCCATGGCGTGGCCGCCATACTTGATGACCACAGTGCTTTCGTGCATGGGAAGTACCTCGCGTGTTGGGCGTCAGCGGATAAGCATGGCGTCGCCATAGGAGAAAAAGCGGTAACCGCGGCGGATGGCCTCGGCATAGGCGGCGAGCATCCGCTTCCGGCCCGCAAATGCCGAGACCAGCATGAGCAGGGACGAACCGGGCAGGTGAAAATTGGTCACGAGCGCGTCCACCACGCGAAAGGGCCTGCCGGGATAGAGAAAAATATTCGTCCAGCCCGCATAGGGGCGCACGTCGCCGCATTGCGCCGCCACGCCCTCGAGGGCGCGGGCGCTCGTCGTGCCCACGGCGACCACGGGCCGCCCCTCGGCCCGGGCCGCGGCCACGGCTTTGGCGGTTGCTTCGGGAATTTCCATGTATTCCGAGTGGATGTCATGCTGGCGGATGTCCTCGCAGCGCACCGGGCTGAAGGTCCCGTAGCCCACATAGAGCGTCACTTCCCGCCAGTCAAAGCCCCGGGCGCGGAGCTCGGCCCGCAATTCCGGGGTGAAGTGCAGCCCGGCCGTGGGCGCGGCGGCGGAGCCCGTCTTGTCGGGGCGCGCATAGATGGTCTGGTAGCGCTCGGCGTCCTCGCTGTCCACCGGGCGGCGGATATAGGGCGGAAGCGGCATGCGCCCGGCGCGCGCGAAGGCCGCCCCGAGATCCCCGCTCCACTCGAGGAGCACCCGGTGTCGCCCGAAGGGCCCGCGTGTGAGCAGGGTCAGGCTTATGTCGCCGTCCAGCGCCAGGCGCTCGCCCTCGCGCAGCTTGCCGCCCGAGCGCACTAGGCCCTCGGCCACGGCGCTGCGCCGGCCTGCGGGAACGCCTTCCTCCGCGCCGGGCTGCCCCAGCAGGAGAGGCAGCGGCGTGAGCAGGAGAAATTCAACCTTCCCTCCCGTTGCCTCGCGCCGGCCGCCAAGGCGTGCGGGGAGCACCCGCGAATTGTTGGCCACGATGAGCGCGCCCTCGGGGAGCCAGCGGGCAAGCTCGCCGAACTGTCCATGCCGCGCGGCATTTCCCGCGCGGTCCAGGACCATGAGGCGCGAAGCGCCGCGCGCTTCGGGCGGAAACTGCGCGATCCGCGCCTCGGGCAGGGGAAAGTCGTAGCTTTGGAGAAAAAAATCTTCGGGCTCGGGGGCCACCACAAAGGGCGCGCGGCCGCCGAGCCCCCGGGCCGAGGCTTGCCAGCCCCCGCGGGAGAGGCTAGGCTGCTCCGCAGTGTCCGGGCTCTCCGGTGCGCCCGGCGTCTTCGGTCTGTCCCCGTCGGGAATGACCATATGCGGAGCTCCTTTTCCTGTCCCGGAAGGCGGGGGCCGGGCCCGCGCCTTCACTTGCCAAAAAATGAGTATAGCCATGCGTCGGCAGCTTGTCACCACTATTCTTGCCCTGACCATGAGCGCGGCCCTGCTCGCGGGCTGCGCCTCCATGGGGCTGGAGAATCCCTTTGCCAGCGACCCCTTCACCGGGGGCGTGGACACCACCACGAGCGCGCTCCTCAATGTGCCGTTGCCCGCGGGCCTGCAGCGCTATGCCTCGCACGGCTACAGCGCGACCAGCGCCGCCGGCGGCCGCGAGGGCCTCGAGGTCCTGCGCGGCAATGTCAATGCGGGCGCGTGCGCCATGGAGATTTTCTCCGCCCTCAAGAGCCATGGCTGGCAGTTGCGCCTCGCGCTGCACAAGAACGACCATATGCTCGAGGTCTATGAAAAAGGCGCGGAAATGGCGGTGCTTACCTTCCGCAGCCAGGCCATGCTCACCATCCTTGAGATATGGCTCGGGCAGCGCCTGCCCGACGGGGCGACGCTGGAGATGCCGCTGGACGATCCCGGCGTGAGCGGGGGCGGCGCGGAACTGGCGGGCGAGGAATACGGCCCCCTCACCGGCCTCGAGGAGAGCTACGGCGGCGGCTCCGCACCCGCGCCCAAGCCTGGCACGGTGGAGCAGTGGGGCGTTGAGGAGCGCAGCCTGTGAACGCGCTCTGGGCGGACACCCCCTTCACGGACAGCGGCAAGTTCCCGGGGCGGCGGCTGCACCTCGGGGTGAGCGGCTCCGTGGCCTGCTACAAGGCGGCGGAGCTTTTGCGGGCGTGGCGGCGGCTGGAAATGGAGGTCACGGCCACCCTCACCGCGGGCGCGCGCGAATTTGTGACGCCGCTGCTCTTCGCGTCGCTCGGGGCCGCGCATGTCTATGGCGACATGTTTGCACCCGGGGGGGACGTCTTTGCGCATCTCGCCCCAGGCCAGGGCGCGGAGGCCATGATCGTCGCCCCGGCCACGGCCGATGTGCTTTCCCGCCTGGCGGCAGGGGCGGCCTCCGACATGCTGTCGGCGCAGGCACTGGCCTATGCCGGGCCCCTCGTCGTGGCCCCGGCCATGAATCCGCGCATGTGGGCGCATCCGGCCACCCAGGAGAATGTGGAACGCCTGCGCGCCCGCGGGGTGGTTCTGGTGGGGCCCGACAGCGGGGAGGCCGCCTGCGGCGAGCAGGGCCGAGGACGGCTTGCGGAGCCGGACGCCATCTTTTTTGCCGCGCTCCGCGCGCTGGCCCCGCAGGACATGGCCGGCCTGCGCGTTATGGTGACGCTGGGGCCCACGCGCGAGCCCTGGGACGGCGTGCGCTACTGGTCCAACCCCTCCAGCGGGCGCATGGGGGCGGCGCTCGCCGCCTGCGCGTGGCTGCGCGGCGCGGAGGTGACGGCCATTTGCGGCCCCGGCGTGCGGATGCGGCTCCCCGGGGGCGTCACCCGCGTGGACGTGACCACGGCGGCGGAAATGTTCACGGCGGCGAGCGAGCTTTGGCCGCAGATGGACATGGGGTTTTTCAGCGCGGCCGTGGCCGATTTTTCGCCAAGGCGCCCGGCGGACGGCGGCGAGGGCAAGTTCAAGAAGACCGGGGCGGCTGACGGCCTGTCCCTTTCCTTTACGCCCAATGCCGATATTTTGCGGACGCTCGCGGCCAGCCGCCGCCCGGGGCAGAGGGTGCTCGGCTTCGCCGCGGAAATCGTGCCGGATATGGCGAGCCTGCTCGACTTGGCGCGCCTCAAGCTCGCCAGCAAGGACGCGGACATGGTGGCGGCCAATCCCGTCAATGCCGGGCATGGGGCCTTTGGGGCCGCCGAGGCCTCCATGGCCGTGGTGGACAGGAGCGGCCACGAGGAAATCTGGAACGCTCGCAGCAAGGCGGACATCGCCTGGGACCTCTGCTCATGGCTTTTGCGGATCTGAGCTTTTCTGCCGCCTTGTGGCGGGGCCGGGGCCTGCGCTGGCTCACGGCCGGCGCTGCCCTGCCGCCAGGGCTCTCCCTCACCGCTGAGGCCGCGCCGCCCGCTGCGGCTGACCGGCCCGGGCGCGGCAACTCGCCTGCGTCCGCCCGCGCTGCGCGGCCGCCGCGTTCCGCCCCGAGACCGGAGCAGAGGCCGGAGCGTCGTGCCCCCCAAGCAGCGCCGGCCGCCGAAGCCCCGGGCCGCTGGCGTCCTCTTGCGCCGGACGCCTTGCCGCAGGGATGGCAAAGCCGCCTTGCGGCCACGCGTCCCGGCCTTGTGGCCTGGACCTATTGGAATCTGGCGCGGGACCTGGCGGGGGTCGGAAGCTCCGCTGACGCTGACGCGGGCGCACAGGGCCGATCCCTGCGGCGCGCCTTTCTCGCGCGTCTTTTGCGTGAGCTCGCCCATCCCGCGGGCACGCATACCTTCTGGCCCGCCTGTATGCCCGGCACGGCGCGGGCCCCCGGGCCCGGGGAGGAGCCGGACTTCACGGCCCATCCCGAGGCCTTCTGGTCCGGCGCGGCGCACCTGGGCTGCCGCGCCGTCATCGTCATGGGCAGCGCCGCCGTCCGCGCCCTGGGGCTGCCCGGCAATGCGCGGCCCCTCAGCCAGTTGCGCTGGCGCGGCCAGCATGTGCTCGTCCTGTGGGAGGTCGACTCCCTCGCGGAAAATGCGGCGCGCTTCGGCCCCACGCTCGCCTTTCTCCGCCAGGCGCTCCGCCCGGTGACCACGCCCCGGCGCTGAGGCTCCGGATTTCAACTGACATAAGGCCGCGGAATGTATACCGCCCTTTCCATCATGATTTGCGGGATGCTCGCGGGACGCATCTTACGCGGGCGCTTGCGGGCCGAGGCGCTCCGGCGCTGGATCTTCCTCGCCATCATGCTCCTGCTCTTCCTCCTCGGGGTGGCTGTGGGCGGCAATGAGCGGCTCGTGCGCGACCTGCCGCGCCTCGGCGGCGCGGCGCTCACCCTCGCGCTCGGCGCGCTGGGGGGCACGCTCGTCTGCGCGGCGCTGCTCGGGCCCCGTTTCAGGAACGGCCCGGGGCCGCAAACCCGCACCACGCGGGACGAAAAGGATCCCGGGGCATGAGCGCGAGCCTGCCCATCCTCGGCTGCTTCGTGCTCGGGCTGCTTTTGGCGCGCTTCGGCCTTGTGCCGGCGCTGCTGCTCGAGCATGACCCCACGCTCCCGGCCCTGTGGCTGCTCATGGCGCTGGTGGGGCTGTCCCTGGGGGCGGACCGGCGCCTCATGGAGATTTTGCGCTCCCTCAGGCCGCGCATCCTCCTGCTGCCACTGGGCACGACCGTCGGAACCTTTGCGGGCTGCGCGCTCGTGAGTATCTTTCTCGTTTACAGCCTGGCCGACTGTCTCGCCGTGGGCGCGGGCTTCGCCTATTATTCGCTCTCGTCCGTCTTCATCACCCAGTACCGGGGGGAGGAGCTGGGCACGGTGGCCCTGCTCGCCAATATCTTCCGCGAGCTGTTCACGCTGATCTTTACCCCGGCGCTCGCGCGCCTCATGGGGGCGCCCGCGCCCATCATGTGCGGCGGGGCCTCGACCATGGACACGACGCTCCCGGGCATCACCCGCGCCGCCGGGACCTTGTGGACCTTTCCGTCCATCGTCCACGCCATGATCCTCGACTTCAGCGTGCCATTTTGGGTGACGCTGTTTTGCAGCCTGTGAAGGAAGTTCCGGCAAGGACCGCGCGCCCGGCGGCAAGGCCGCTGGCCCAGGCCCAATGGAGATTATAGCCGCCGAGCCGCCCGGTGACGTCCAGCAGTTCCCCGACGATGTGCAGGTGCGGCACAAGGCGGCTTTCCATGGTGCGCGCATCCACCTCCGCGGTATCCACGCCGCCGGAGCAGGCCTCGGCCCTGGCAAGGCCCTCCGTGCCCATGGGCCGGAGGGTGAGCGCCTGCAGGGCGGAAGCGATCTCGCGACGCCCGCCCCGCGAAAGCTCGGCCGCCTTGCGGGAGGCCAGCGCCGGCGGCAGCACGGCATCGACCAGGCGCTGCGGAAGCAGCCCGCGCAGGATGCCGCGCGGCGTGCGGCCGCCGCCGCCATCCAGCAGGGCCTCCACATTCTCGCCGGGGAGCAGGTCGAGCACAAGGTCGTGGCCGTCGCGCCAGAAGAGGGACGCGCCGAGGATGAGCGGACCGCTCAGGCCCGTGTGGGTGAAGAGCAGATCGTCCTCGAAGCTGCGCCGCGTGCCGTCCGCGGCGTCCGGGAGCGTAAGGCGGCAGTTGAGGCTGATGCCCGCAAGCCCGCGCAGGGCAGCGCCCAGGGGCGCGGCTTCGGGCAGCCTGAGCGGAACGAGGGCCGGGCGCGCGGGCGAAAGCGTATGCCGGAGGCTTGCGGCCATGCGCCAGCCCGCCTGCGTGCCCCCGGCCTGGGGAAAGGCCGGGCTGCCGAGGGCGAGCACGAGGGCGCGGGCGCGCCAGACGCCGTCGCCGCATTCCACGGCGAAGCCCCCGCCCTCCCGCTGAACGGCCCGCGCCTCAGCGCCGCAGACGAGGCGGCAGCCGGCCCCGGCGCAGTCCGCCTCCAGCGCGCGCACAAGGCGCAGGGCCGGCACGGTGAGGAAAAGACGCCCGTGATCGCGTTCCTCCACGGGAAGGCCCCGGTCCCGCATCCGCTGGAGCACGGCTTCCGGCGGGAGCGCCTTGAGCGCAGGGCGCAAGAATTGTGGGCCTGAGGGGCAGAGATAGTCTTCCGGCGTAACGGAGCGGTTGCTGAAATTGGCCCGGCCCCCGCCGCTCACGGCGAGCTTGCGCCCGGGCCGCGGCCCCCGCTCGAGGAGGAGCACCCTGAGGCCCCGGCGTGCCGCCTCGGCCGCGCAGGCGAGGCCGGACGCGCCCGCGCCGAGCACGATGACGTCAAAAATGTCTGCGGAAGCGCCTGCGGCGCTGCCTGGGCTCGGGATGAGCGGGCCCGGCCCCTCCCCGTGGGGCGCCGGACGCCTTCGCGACCCATGCGTCCCGCGACCGGGCCGCGCGGGGATGTCCAGCGGCCGCGCGCCGCGTTCCTTCCCGGAGGATCTTGCCATGCCCATCCTGCCTTCTTCCTATCGCGCCCCGTGGTGGCTGAGAAACGGGCACGCGGGAACCATCTGGCCCGTGCTCTTCCGGCCCATGCCCGAAGCGGCCCCGGGCATGGAGATGCCCCGGCGCGTCCGCATCGGGACCGGCGACGGGGATTTCCTCGACCTCGACCTCCACCGCCGCTCAGGCGGGCAGGCGCGGGGGCTCGCCATCATTTCCCACGGGCTGGAGGGCAACAGCCGCCGCAAGTACATCCTCGGCATGGTGCGGGCGCTGGCCCTGCGCGGCTTTGACTGCCTCGCGTGGAACATGCGCTCCTGCTCGGGCGAGAGCAACCGCACCGACCGGCTCTACCACATGGGCGAGACCGGGGACCTGGCTACCGTCATCCGCTATGCCGAATCGCTGGACCTGCCCCTGGCGCTTGTGGGCTTCAGCCTCGGCGGCAACCAGATCTGCCGCCATCTCGCCCGCGGGCCGGTATCGCCGCTTGTGCGCGGGGCCGTGGCCGTGTCCGTGCCGTGCGACCTCCCAACCGCCGCCATCAGGATGGACGGGCCCTCCTGCCGCCTCTACATGGCCTATTTCCTGCGCACCCTGCGCGGCAAGGTGCGGGAGAAGGCCGCGCGCTTTCCCGGCTACCCCTCGGCGGAAGGCGTGGAGCATATCCGCACCTTTGGGGTCTTTGACGAGCGTTTCACCGCCCCGCTCTACGGTTTCGCCTCGGCGGCTGACTATTGGGCGCAAAACAGCGTGCTCGCGGACCTTGACGCCACGCGGACGCCGCTCTATCTGCTCCTCGCGGCGGACGACCCCTTTTGCACGCCGGCCTGTTATCCGCGCGACGCGGCAAAGCGCACTCCGGCCCTGCACCTTGAGATTGCCCCGCACGGGGGCCATGTGGGCTTCGCGCAGCCGGGCGGCATCTATTACAGCGAAGCCCGGGCGGCGGACTTTCTGGACCGGCTTTTCGACTGAGCGGCCTCGCGCGCGGCCCGCGCACGGAGAAAACGCGCGGGGGCCGCGGTTTTTGCTGGCAATTCGGCCCATGTCAGTGTATTGACACCTGAAGAGCAGTCAAACGCCCGCGCAGCGGCCAGCGGCCGCCCGGGGCCATGAGCAGGAAAGCCATGGATCTCAACACCAGCGGCATCATCGGCCAGAGCACCACGCTCGCCGAGGTCTTCAAGGTTCTCGGCAAGGTGGCCCCCACGGACAGCACCGTCCTTGTAACCGGAGAATCCGGCACCGGCAAGGAGCTTCTCGTGCGCGCGCTGCACGCCAACAGCAAGCGCGCCGACAAGCCCTTCGTGCCCATCAACTGCGGGGCCATCCCCAAGGAATTGCTGGAAAGCGAGCTTTTCGGGCACGAAAAGGGCGCGTTCACCCATGCCATCCGCTCCCGGCCCGGGCGTTTCGAGCTCGCCGACGGCGGAACCATCT
>CAMWTD010000053.1 GCA_947177085.1 uncultured Desulfovibrio sp. | reverse complement strand
TCACCGGAGCCTGCCTCATGTCCACGAGCCACACCCGCGAGCTGGCGCAACGCTTCCTTGTTTTCATCAACACGCAGGATGAAAAGCTCGCCAGCGAGCTCATCTCTCCTGACATCCGTTTGCAGACGCCCATGCGAAGGGATCCCTATTGCGGGCCCGCGGGCTATCTTGAATTGCTTCGCCATATCCGCAGCAGTTTTCCGGATGTGCAATGGGAATTGGAGGAGATGGTCGCCGAAGGGGACAGCGCCGCCTGCCACTTTACCGCGAGAGGCACGCATGCGGGGGAGTTTTTCGGTATTCCCCCGACCAACAAAAAAGTTTCCTGGCCTGCCATGAATATCTACACGTTCAATAACGACAAACTTGTGCGCGAGTATGCGCAGCCGGATTTTCTGACCCTGTTGCAGCAACTGGGCATGTTCGCCTGAGGCGCACGGTCTCACAGGGGGGATGAACCTTCTGAGGAACCATCTGCCTCAAAAAAACAAAAAAAGGACGCCCGAAGGCGTCCTTTTTGAATCTTTTGGGCCGGAGTCTATTCCGCGGCGCGCGCGGCCTCGTGTTCGGCGATGCCCTTTTCGGCCACTGGCTGCGGCGCTTCCTCATAATGGTCAAATTCCATGGTGAAGAAACCCTGGCCGCCGGTCATGGAGCGCAGGTCGGGCGCATAGCGCAGCACCTCGCTCATGGGCACATGGGCCTTGATCTCGGTGAGGCCGCCCTGGGAGTCGGAGCCCAGCACCTTGCCGCGCCTCGAGGAGAGGTCGCCGATGACATCGCCCATGCTTTCGTCGGGGATGGACACGGTGAGCAGGACGATGGGCTCGAGCAGCACGGGCTTGAGCGTTTCCATGGCCTTCTTGAAGGCCAGCGAGCCCGCCACCTTGAAGGCCATTTCGGATGAGTCCACCGTGTGGTAGCTGCCGTCATAGACCTTGACGCGGAAGTCCACCACCTGGCAGCCGGCCAGAAAGCCCCGGCCCGCGGCCTCCTGGATGCCCTTGTCGATGGCCGGGATATACTGGCGCGGGATGACGCCGCCCACGATGGCGTCCTCAAAGACATAGCCGGAGCCGCGCGGCAGACCTTCCATCTCGATCCAGCAGTCGCCGAACTGGCCGCGGCCCCCGGATTGCTTCTTGTGCCGCCCCTGCACCTGGCACTTGCCGCGTACGGTCTCGCGGTAGGGAACCTTGGGGGTTTTCAGCACGATGTCGGTCTTGAAGCGGCGCTTGGCCTTTTCCACGGAAAGCTCGATGTGGAGCTGCCCCATGCCGGAGAGGAGGATGTCGCCCGTCTCCTCGTCGCGCCCCAGCTTGAGGGTGATGTCTTCGTCGAGCAGGCGCTGCATGGCCGCATAGACCTTGTCCTCCTCGCCCTTTTCCTTGGGGGCGAGGGCATAGGTGATGAGCTGCGGCGGCAGGTCGGGCACGGCCAGCGCGAAGGGGGCCTTTTCATCGCAAAGGGTGTCGCCCGTGCGCGTATTCTTGAGCTTGGCAACGGCCACGAGCGCGCCCGGGCCCACGGGCTCCTTGCAGGGCGTCTGGTTTTTGCCAACGAGGTAGAGCAGGTTGCCGAGGCGCTCGGTCTCGTCGCTGCGCATGTTCTTGAGCGACGCGTCGCCGTTGATGGTGCCGGAGAGGATGCGCAGGAGCGAGAGTTGGCCCGCGAAGGGGTCGGCCAGTGTCTTGAACACAAAGCAGGCCACGGGGCCGTCCGGGTCGGCGGCGCGCTCCGAGCCGTCCTGTCCCACAAAGGGGGGCCGGTCGAGCGGCGAGGGGAGGAGCGCCTCAACGGCGTCCAGGATGCCCTTGCCGCCCTTGTTCTCAAGCGCCGAGCAGGTGAGCACGGGCACGAGCTCTCCATTGCGCACGCCCGTGCGCAGGCCGGACTGGAGATCTTCCAGCGAGAGGCTGCCTTCCTCCAGGTATTTTTCCATGAGCACTTCGTCGCTCTCGGCGATATTTTCCACCGTGACGTCGCGCAGCAGGGCCATGTCGTCGGCAAGCGCCGCGGGCATTTCCATTTCGGTGAGCTTGCCGTCGGGCCCGAAGCGCCAGGCCTTGCCGGAAAGCACATCGGCCACGCCCGCATAGACATCGCCTTCCATGATGGGAAGCTGAAGCGCCACGGGCTTGATGCCGAGCGCCGCCAGGCCGTCAAAGGCCATGTGGAAGTCCGCGCGGTCGCGATCGAGCTTGTTGATGACGGCGATGGCGGGCAGGTTTTCGGCGCGCACGAGGCTCCAGAATTTCTTGGTCAGGGGCCGCACGCCGTCCACGGCGTCCAGCACGAAGAGCACGCTGTCCACGCCCTTGAGCAGGTATTCCATGTCGCCCGTGAAGTTGCCGTCGCCAGGCACATCCACGAAGAAGTGGCGGTTCTTGTTCCAGAGGAATGTCGCCACGGCCGGCTGGATGGAGCCGCGACGGCGCACTTCCTCGGGTTCGTAGTCCAGGCTGGTGGTTCCGTCCTCGATGGCCCCCATGCGCGTGATGGCGCCGGCATTGAAGAGGAGCATTTCGGCCAGGGATGTCTTGCCGCATCCGCCAGTGCCGACGAGCGCGTACGTGCGTTGGGTTTCCAAAGGGCTTGGCATGGTCATCTCCCTTAAAAATAACAGTATGCAGAAAAATGGGGGCCGCTGTTCTGATTCCCGCCAAGCATACAGGCATGCCGCAAAAAAGAAAAGGGGCGTCCCCCGGGAAATGCCGGGGGAGGCCGCCAATGGCCTTGCGTCTTTGGCGTCATGGCTCTATATTCAGGAAGCACTCCTTCCTATGATTTGCGCCGGAATAAGGCCCGGCGGCCAGCAGTTCCGGGAGGTTCAACATATGGCATTTCCAGTTTTGCGCCTTGGCGACCTCGTGGCCAGGGTCCCCGTGGTTCAGGGCGGCATGGGCGTGGGAATTTCCCTTTCCGGGCTGGCCTCGGCCGTTGCCAACCAGGGGGGCATCGGCGTCATCGCCGGGGCCATGATCGGCATGAGGGAGCCCGATGTGGCGAAAAACCCCATTGAGGCCAACGTGCGCGCGCTGCGCAACGAAATCCGCAAGGCCCGCGAGCTCTCCAGCGGCATCATCGGCGTCAACATCATGGTCGCGCTCACCACCTTCAGCCAGATGGTGCGCGAGGCCATCGAAAGCAGGGTGGACATCATCTTTTCCGGGGCCGGGCTGCCCCTCGACATGCCCCGGCATCTGCGCGAGCTCTGCGAGGAAAAGAAAGAGGAATTCAAGACCAAGCTCGTGCCCATTGTCTCCTCCGGGCGCGCGGCCACGGTCATTGCCAAGAAGTGGCTCTCCCGCTTCGGCTATTTGCCGGACGCCTTTGTGGTGGAGGGGCCGAAAGCGGGCGGTCATCTCGGCTTCAAGCGGGAGGATCTCGCCGATCCAGGCCACGCGCTCGAGGTGCTCGTGCCGGAGGTGGTGGAGGCCGTCAAGCCCCTGGAGGACGCCCACGGCCGCGCCGTGCCCGTCATTGCGGCCGGTGGCGTCTACACCGGCGCGGACATCAGGAAGTTCCTCGACCTTGGCGCTGCCGGGGTGCAGATGGGCACGCGCTTTGTGGCCACGCACGAATGTGACGCCGATGACCGCTTCAAGCAAAGTTATCTCAATGCGCGCGAGGAGGACGTCACCATCATCAGCAGCCCGGTGGGGATGCCGGGGCGCGCGCTGAACAACGGCTTTATCGAGGCCGCGCGCGAGGGCCTGAAAAAGCCCTTCAAGTGCATCTTCCACTGCGTGAGCACCTGCCAGCAGGAAAAAACGCCCTATTGCATCGCGCAGGCCCTTATCAGCGCCATGCGCGGCAACCTTGAGCGCGGCTTCGCCTTTTGCGGCGAAAACGTCTCCCGGGTGAACTCCATTGTTTCCGTGCGCGAACTCATGGACTCGCTCCAGAGGGAATTCGACGAGGCCAAAAATCCGCTCGGCAAGGGCGTGCAGAACGTACAAGCCGGCTCTGGGGGCGCGGACGCCCCCGAAGAACAGCACAAGGCCGATTGAGGGCACGATGTACGCGCTGGAAGTGCTGAACCACGGGACCACCCTCACGGTGCGCCTCACGGGCGACGTGCTCATGGAGGATGTGGCCTCCTTCAACAAGGTCATGCGCGAGCACAGCAAGACCCCGGGGATCAGCCAGCTCGTGCTGGATCTTGGGGCGGCCGGCCGCATGGAGGTCGCTGGCCTCGGGGTGCTCGTGAGCCTCAATACCTCCATGCAGCGCTACGGGCGCAGGCTGGTGCTTCTTGGGCCCGCCCCGCATGTGACGGCGCTCCTGCAGAAGGCCGAGATCGAGGGCTTTTTCCCCACCTGCGAAAGCGAGGAAGAACTCAGGAACTTCATCCCCGAGGCCTGCGCCCCGGCCGTGTGATGCCCCGCAGACGCGCGGCATTCCCCGGCGCATGACCCACGCCCATTCATGGACGGTATCTGTGCGTTACTACTTAAAGCATTACTTCAACCCCGATTTTGACCACCTGCGCGCCAAGCCCGGCGGCGGCGTGGGCACGGACGACAGCGCGGACCTTTACAGCCTCGGCTATGTGCAGAACGTCATCGCCGGGCAAATCCTCGCGGAGATCGTCCCGCTCGACGAGCTCGATGAAAAGCCGGACCCCCGCTTCATCCTCCAGGGACCGGACTTTCCCGCCGGGGCCAACACCCGGGTGGACCCGGCCTATCCCCGCTATCTCCTGGCGGCCTCCAAGGGCTATGTATTTTACAATGAAGGCAAGATCACAGTCAAAAGCCTGCTCAACGTCCGCAAGGACGTGAGCTTCCACACGGGCAACATCTTCTTTGTGGGCGACATGGCTGTCCACGGTTCGGTGCGGTCCGGCTTTTCCGTGCAGGCCAACAACCTGCGCATCATGGGCATGGTGGAGGGGGGCGTTGTGCGCGCGCGGCGCGACCTCATGGTGGAGGGCGGCGCGCGCGGCGGATCCGGCCAGCACTGCCTGCTTGACGCCGGCGGCAAGCTCCTCGTGCCCTTCCTGGAAAAGGTGGAGGCGCGCGCCCGCGGCAACATGCTCATCGACAAGTATTGCCTTTACAGCACGGTTTATGCCGGGGCCAACATGGTGGTGCGCGGCCAGATGTACGGCAGCACGGTCAATGCCTATGGCAGCGTGCATGTGGGCGCCCAGCTCGGCAATCGCGCGGGCGTGCCCACCAAGGTCTACCTCGGGTATGATCCGCTCAATATCCGCCACCTTGAAAAGATCGACCAGATGATAGCCACGCTGTCCCAGGCCATCACCCACCTGAAGGCGGTCGCCGGACACCTGCCCCCGGACGCCAGCGAGGCCTCGCGCAAGCTCGCGCGGCTCACGGCACAGCGCGAGGTCATCATGCGCCGTCGCACCGAGCTCTGGTCGCATCTTTCGCAGGATGAGAACAATCTGCAAAACTGCCGGCTCATGGTGGCGGGCGTGGTCCATCCCGGGGTGGAGATTTCCATCGGCAGGGCCTTCATGATGGTGGAGCGCCCTTACGAAAATGTCCTCTTCCGGCTCTGCTACAATGACATCGTGGTGGAGCCCCTGCCCGCCAAGGCCGCCCCATGAGCAAGGGGGAGGCCGGCCTGCGCTATGAAGTCGTGCCGTCCCAGGACGGCGCGGCCACGCCCGCGGACATCATCGCCCACGAAAATGGCCGCAGCCTCGCCATGCTGGGGCCCGGCGGCGCACGCCGGGAATTGACCACGGCGGAAGCCTTTCTCACCGAGCACGGAGGCAGGGGCGCAAATTCCGGCGCTGTGCTTCCGGTGCTCCTTGGCGCGGGCCTCGGCCATGCGCTTGGACGCCTGCTGGAAGGCTGGGAGGGTCCGCTGGCCGTGGTAGACAAGGAGGAAGAGCTCGAGGCGCTCAGCGGGACGCTCGCCAATCTCCCCGAGGCAGCGCGCGGGCGCATCCTTGTGGTGAAAAGCCCCGACAGCGCGGATGCCCTCGCCAAGCTCACGCGCTGGCAGCTCGAGCAGGGAGGCAAGCCGCTTGTGCCGCTGCCGCTGGCCTTTTACCAGCGCCTCGACAAAGCCTATTACGGGGCCCTCCGCGAGAGCCTCAACGCCAGCGCGCGCTTCGATTTCTGGAGCAGGGCCGTGCGGCCCCGCTTTCGATCTGCAACGCCGCGCGTCCTTTTGCTGACGAGCAAGTATTTTCTCATGGGCGAGCTGGAGGGGGCCTGTCGCAAGCTCGGCATCGACTACCAGCTCGTGGCCGTGGGCGAGGGGGAAGTGGCGCAGGATGTCTTTGTGCGCCAACTGCTCGAAACGGTGCTCGCCTTCAAGCCGGACTGCTGCATCACGCTCAACCACATGGGCGTGGATGTGGAAGGCGTGCTTATGGACCTGCTCGCGAGGCTCCAGTTGCCGCTCGCGTCCTGGTTTGTGGACAACCCGCACCTCATCATCCACCAGTATACGCGCTGCGTGAGTCCGTGGACGACGCTGTTCACCTGGGACGCGGACAATGTGCCGAGCCTTGAGGCCGCGGGCTTCGAGCATGTGCGCTACCTGCCCCTGGGGACGGACCCTGAGCGCTTTTCGCCAACGCGCAAGGCCGTGCCCGACGCCTGGAAGGCGGAAGTCTCCTTTGTGGGCAATTCCATGCTCTACAAGGTTGGCGGCAGGCTCAAGCACGGGCATTTCCCGCGGGCATTGCTGCTGCCCTTCCGGGAGGTTTCGGCCGCCTTCGCGGAAAGCGAGTTCCGCAGCGTGGCGGATTTTCTCTGCCAGCGCTTTCCCAAGGTCTATGACGGCTATTTGCGCCTGCCCGACAATGAGACCAGGCTCGCCTATGAAACGGCCGTCACCTGGCAGGCGACGCGCCTTTATCGCAATGATTGCGTGCGCCGCCTCCTCCCCTTCAGGCCGCTCATCGTGGGCGACGGCGGCTGGAAGGTGGAATTCCGCCACGACACGCCGCAGCCGCGCTATCTCGGCGAACTGAGCTATTATTCGCAGCTCCCCGCCTTTTACGGGCATTCGGCCATCAATTTCAACAGCACGAGCAAGCAGATGAAGGGCGCGGTCAACCAGCGCGTCTTTGACGTGCCGGCAGCCGGGGCCTTTGTGCTCACGGACTGGCGGCCGCAGATGGAGCAGCTCTTCACGCCGCGGGAAATGGCCTGCTACCATGAGCCGGATGAGATCCCGGAGCTCGTGCGCTATTACCTCACGCACCCGGGCGAGCGCAGCAAGCTCGTCACGGCGGCGCGCCAACGCGTCCTCGCCTGCCACACCTGGGCCCACCGCCTTCAGACCATGCTTGAGGAAATGCGCGCCATATACGGGATACCAGGGGACACTCCCACCGCAGCGGCCCCCGGGACGGCCGGATGAGCGCGGAGCCTGTCCTCGTCCTCCAGTTGCGTCGCATGGGGGACCTGATCCTTACCTTTCCCCTCCTGATGGCCCTTGCGCGCCGCTATGCGGGGCATCCGCTCTGGGTGGCGGCCGATCCGCGTTTTTTTCAGGATCTCATGCCCCTTGCGCCGCAGGCGGTTTTCTTCCCGCCGGAGCACTTGCCTATCCTCGCGCAACGCAGCTATGCGGCGGCCATCAACCTCGGCAGCCGGGAAGACGCCGCGGCCTGTATGGCCGCTCTCGAAGCCCCCCTCAAGCTCGGGCCGGTTGCCGGGGCGGCGGGGCTGCATATCGAGGGCTTCTGGCAGCTCTACCGGGCGGCGCTCACGCGAAACAACAGGCACAACGCTTTTCACTGGGCTGATCTTCACCGCCTTGACATCCTGCCGCCGGGTCCTGGGTGGCCCGCGCCGATGCCGCGCCCTGAACGGTCGCGTACCGGGCGCGTGGGCCTTGTCCTCGGGGCGAGCGAGCCCGCCAAGCGTCCGGACGCCCGCTTCTGGGGGCGTCTCGCCGGGCGGCTGGCGCGGGCCGGATTCGTACCTTTGCTCCTTGGGGGCCCCGCTGAGCGTGATTTGGGAGGAGAGGTCGGCCGTCTTGCCCGGCTGCCCCAGGCGGCCAATCTGTGCGGACGCCTTGCCCTGCGCGAGGTGGCCCAGGTCATGCGGGGACTGGACCTCTGCATCACGCCCGACACCGGGCCCATGCACCTGGCGGACTGGCTGGGCGTTCCCGTGCTCAATCTCTCCATGGGGAATGTCCATGCGCGTGAAACAGGTCCGGTCGCCCCGGGGCAATTCGTGCTCCGCGCCGCCATCAGTTGCGTTGGCTGCTGGAGTTGCCAGCAGTCGCGCCTGCGCTGTAAGGAGGCCTTCGGCCCCGAGGCCGTGGCGCGGGCCGTCCATGCCGTGCTGGACAATCCGGAAGAGATTGGCGGAAATGCCGATTGGCCCGGCCTTGAGTTGTTGCGCACCGGGCGGGATGAACTGGGGTTGCACAGCCTTGCCCCGGTGGGGAAGGATCCAGCGGTGGGGGGCCTTTTGGAGGATTTCTGGCAGGGAGCCTTTCTTGCGTTTTCCTCGCCCGACCTGGCCCCCCTGCTGAATACGCGCGCGACCAGGCTGCAGGAGACGCAACCAGCGCTTGCCGAGCGGCTCTCCACGTCACTGGGGCGCTTGCTCACGGCCTGGGCTCGACAGGTCGGCTGCCCCCTCCCCGAAGACTTTTGGGCCGGCCAGCCGCCGCTCTTGCGGATTTTTGCCGGGCACGCGCAAATGACCTTGCAGAACGGGGATTTCTCCAAGGGGGCATGGCACACCGTTCTCGAGCGGGCGGAACTGCTGCGTGCGGCGCTGGCCTGAGCTTCCCTTCCTGCCTCAGTCCCTCTTGTCCCGATTTCCGCGGGAATCGCGCAGATCCGGGGCGCGGCGGATTTCCGGGTGTGGCGCTGCGGCCGCGCGGAGCGGACGCTCGCGCATTTCCTCCCCCCTGTCCGCATCGGGCTCGGGCGACAGGACCGGGGCATCCGCGCCGGCAAGTCCCTGAAGCAGGGCCGGAGGCACGCCCTTGCCCAAGAGCGCCGCAAATTCCGTGGCATCACAGGCATCGGCAAGCGCGGGCGGCTCTCCGGCGCAGGCAAGACGCCGCCACTGTTCCAGACAGGCGGCAGCCTCTGCCGCCTCGCCTGCTGGAGCGGGCAGCAGCATTCCCAGCCGCCACTCCCTGTCGGAAATACGCGAAGCGAGGCCCGGAACCTCCCGGCCGGCGTCGCCACTTCCCGCAGGTCGTACGTGGACCGCGCCGCCATCAGCGTGTGTGGTGATTTCAAGATTTGTCAGCGAAAAAAGCCGGAAGGCCCGCCTGCCCAGACGGCGGCGGCAAAGAATGGCCTCGCCGTGTTCCCCGTCGAGGATGAGCAGGGGCGCTCGTCCGCCGCGCACCACGGCCAGAAGCGCCAGGCCCGCGAAGATGCAGGCCCCGCCGCCCGCCAGGGCCGGGGGGAGACTTTGCTGCGTTCCCACAAGAAGCAGGAGCAACCCGAAGCCGAGAAATGCCGCGCCAAGAAAGCGCCCGAGGCTTTGCCCGCGGCCGACGGGGCGGCAGGCCAGCACCAGGAGCCTGCGGCCTTCACACATGCTGGGCCAGGGGACCCGGAGCGGGAGCTCCGCGCCTGGGGGGGAGGCTGCGTTGAGGGGCTGCATCGGAGCCGATTTCGCGGATGGTGCGCGGCCAGCTCCGGCCACGCGCTGGGCCTACTTGCCCATGGCGTTGAGAAAATCCTTGTTGGAGGGCGTCCCGCGCATCTTGTCCAGCAGAAACTCCATGCTGTCGAGCGGAGCCATGGGTGCGAGGATCTTGCGCAGCAGCCAGACGCGGTTGAGCACATCGTCAGGGAGGAGCAGGTCTTCCTTGCGCGTGCCCGTGCGGTTGATGTCGATGGCCGGGAAGACGCGCTTTTCGGAGAGGTGGCGATCCAGATAGATCTCCATGTTGCCGGTGCCCTTGAATTCCTCAAAGATGACCTCGTCCATGCGCGAGCCCGTGTCGATGAGGGCGGTGGCGATGATGGTCAGGCTGCCGCCCTCCTCGATATTGCGCGCCGCGCCGAAGAAGCGCTTGGGCCTTTGCAGTGCGTTGGCGTCAAGGCCGCCGGAGAGCACCCGGCCTGAGGAGGGCGTCACCGCATTGTAGGCGCGCCCGAGCCGCGTGATGGAATCGAGGAGGATGACCACGTCCCGCTTGCGTTCCACTAGACGCTTGGCCTTTTCCAGCACCATTTCGCAGACCTGCACATGGCGCTGCGGCGGTTCGTCAAAGGTGGAGCTGATGACCTCCGCCTTCTGGACCGTGCGCTCCATGTCCGTCACTTCCTCGGGGCGCTCGTCGATGAGCAGGATGATGAGGTAGACGTCGGGATTGTTGGCGATGATGGCATTGGCGAGCGACTGGAGCAGAATGGTCTTGCCCGTGCGGGGCGGGGCCACGATGAGGCCGCGCTGGCCGCAGCCCACGGGGGC
>CAMWTD010000052.1 GCA_947177085.1 uncultured Desulfovibrio sp. | reverse complement strand
GTGTTGCCGATTTCATTCTTAATCATTAAGCCCGCATGAATTATATGCATACCAATATAGTGTAATTGCTTTGTCACTCCCTACATCCTGGGACTCATAAAAAATTGTTAACGAGCCTAAATCCAGGGAAAAATCACCAAGTCTCCCCTCTCGCTTTTTAGAGAACTTCTCACCCCACCATCTAACAAGGCGTCATGCTTGACTTCCTTGGCGGCTCCCCCGATACTGGAGGCAGTACCCGGCGGCAGCGCATCCACCTGCCGCCCTGCCCAAGGAGTTCCCCATGCATCAGGCGCTCAAGGATGCCGTTTCCCTCTGCAAGACCCTGCTCCGCAACGGGTATGACGCCCATGTGATCAACGCGCCCCTGCAGGAGCGCCTCCTGGCCGCGCGCAAGCCGGGCCAGACCGACCTGCCGGCCGTGGACATCGCCTGCGAGGCCACGGGCGAGACGCTGGCGCGGCTCTTCCCCAAGGTCACTCTTGAGGAGGGCAAGCGCGCCGTGGGCGAGCTCACGGAAAACGGCGTCCTTTTCCGCTTCTATCCGCTGGAGGCGGCCAACGCGAGCCACCCAGAGCTCTCGCTTTTGCGCGTCACGCCCTCCATGGCGTCCCAGCTCGCCCCGCGCGAGCGCCTGCAACTCAGGCTCACCGGCTTCGGCAGCCCCATCCCCACGGGCGACCAGTACGAGGGCTTCGCCGAGCTCAAGGGCGGCGACATCCGCCTCGTGGGCCTGCCAGACGAGACCCTGCGCCACAACTACCTGCTCGCGGTGCGCGCCCTGCGTTTCGCCGCCAATTTCGACGCGCCCATCGAGCCCAACACCTGGATGGCCATCGTGCGCGCCTCGGTGCGCGTCAACGACTATGTGCCCGCGCGCGACATCATGGAGGAATGGCGCAAGGTGGCGGCGGAATCCATGTACCGCTTCGTGCGCCTGCTCTACGACTCCCATATCCTTCAGGGACTCATTCCCGAGGTGGCCGCGCTCGACTGCGTGCCCCAGCAGAACGACAAGGGCGACAGCGACGGGAATGTCTTCGAGCACACCCTCAAGTGCATGAAGTACTATCCCGAGGAGGGCTTCCACTACGACTGGCTGGGGGCCATGGCCATGCTCTTCCACGATGTGGGCAAGCTCTTCACAGCCGAGTATTTCGACGGCCGCTGGACCTATTACCAGCACCACCGCGTGGGGGCCAAGGTCACGCGCAAGATTTTGCGCCGCCTCCACTTCGCCCAGGAGGACGCGGACCTCATCTGCCACCTGGTGGAGCACCACATGCGCTTCCACTTCATGATGACCGACCGGGGCATCCGCCGCTTCAAGGCCGTGGGCGAGACGCCGCGCCTTATAGCCATGGCCCGCGCCGACCTCCAGGCGCGGGAGGACAGCTTTACCTCCTTCAACCACAACATGAAGTACCTGGGCCGCGCCGAAACGCCGGAGCAGATGCTGGAACCCCTGCTCAACGGCAACGAAATCATGGAAGAGACGCAGCTCTCGCCCGGGCGGCAGGTGGGCCTCATACGCGACGCCCTGCTCCAGGCCCAGATCGCCGGGGAGGTGACGGACCGGGACTCCGCCCTGGCCTTTGTGCGCCAGTACGCGGCCAATGCTGCCGCCGAATAGCGGCCGACGCCACCGCGACGCCCTGCTGGAGCGCGCGCTGCCCGGCGCGGGGCTCCTGCTCGCGGGCTGCGCCCACGTGGACGCAAGCGTGG
The DNA here is from genome assembly GCA_947177085.1 of uncultured Desulfovibrio sp. Classification (GTDB taxonomy): domain Bacteria; phylum Desulfobacterota; class Desulfovibrionia; order Desulfovibrionales; family Desulfovibrionaceae; genus Desulfovibrio. Next base: position 8,728 of record CAMWTD010000052.1, on the reverse strand, counting down.
GGGAAGCCGTGGCGGCGGCGCGGGACGCGGGGCGCACGCTGGCCTGCGGCCCCGGCTGCGACGCCTGTTGCCGCCAGCCCATCCCGGTGACGCCGCTGGAATTCCTGCTCATGCGCTCCCACATGCGCCTAAGGCTCGACGCAGCCACGCGCGCCCGGCTGGAGGCCCAGTACGAGGGACAGCTTGCCGCGCAACCCGATGCCCTGCAAAGGCCCTGCCCTTTCCTGCTGGACGGGGGCTGCAGCGTCTATGCCGTGCGGCCGCTGGCCTGCCGGCGCTACCTCGTGCTGGACCGCGCCTGCGCCCCCGGCGAGGTCTGCACGCAAAGCCGCCCCGGGGACATGCTCATTCCGGCGCGCAAGGCCCTCCATGCCGCGCTGGCCATGACCTTTCCCTGGTACGCCGGCCGCTGGCAGGCGCTGGGCCTGCCCGAGCCGCCCGCCGCGGAGCCCGGCAGCGAGGCCGCGCAGGCCTGGCTGCGCTCCGTCACCGTGCCCGTGCAAAATCTCCCCTGGAATTGAAGCCCCCGCGGGGCAAAGGAGCCCTCATGATCACCGTTGTCTACGGCCATCCCTACGACAAGAGTTTCAACGCCGCCATCAAGGACGCCATCCTCGCCGCCCTCGCCAAGGAAGGCCCGGAATGGTCGTTCATCGACCTCTACGCGGACCGCTTTGACCCGGCCGTGCGCGCGCCCGAGCTGGCCCTGTATTCCGAGGGCCGCACCAGCGATCCCGTGGCGCAGAAATACATGGACATCCTCGCCCGCACGGAGCGCATCGTCTATATCTTTCCCGTGTGGTGGGGCACGGAGCCGGCCATCGTCAAGGGCTTCCACGACAAGGTGCTCCTGAAGGGCTTTGCCTGGACCTATTCTCCCGAGGGGCGTCTGATGCCGAAGCTCAATATCCGGCGCACCCTCCTCCTCACCACCTCAGAAGCGCCCACGGCCAGCTTTTCCGCCTATTTCACCGGCTATTTGCCCGAGCATGTCTTCGCCGCCGTGGGAATGCGGGGCGTCGCCTGGCACAATTTCGACAATGTGCCGCGGTCGACGGCCGGGGAACGGGCGGCCTTCCTGGAGCTGGCCGCGCGGGAGGCGGTGCGGGCCTAGGCGCGGTATACAGCTGCGCCCCGCTGGGCTATCGTTTTTCCATGACCGCCACGCCCGCATCGCCCCCCCCGGGGGCATCCATCACGGCCCATTGCGCCGGACGGCGCTGGCGGCTTGCGCGCGCCGCCAACCTTGAGGAGCTCTGGGACGCCATGACCGAGGATGCGGCCGCCTTTGAGGACGAGCGCATCCCCTACTGGACCGAGCTCTGGCCCTCCAGCCTGGTCCTGGCCGACTGGCTCGCCCTGCGCCGGGCGGACATCGCCGGGCGTCCCTGCCTGGACATCGGCTGCGGCCTCGGCCTCACGGCCCTTGTGGGCCAGTGGCTCGGCGCCCGGGTGCTCGGCATGGATTATGAGGAAGCGGCGCTTGGCTTCGCCCGGCGCAATGCGGATATCAACGGAGTGGCGCAACCCCTGTGGGCGCTCATGGACTGGCGGCGTCCGGGCCTTGCTAGGCACGCCTTTGCGCGCATCTGGGGCGGTGACGTCATGTATGAGAAGCGCTTTGTTGCCCCAGTGCTCCGCCTGCTGGCGCACGCGCTTGCGCCTGGCGGCGCGGCGTGGGTGGCGGAGCCGGGCCGCACGGTCTATGAGGCATTCCGCCACGCCCTTTCCGCAGAGGGGTGGACGGCCCGGCGCGTCCATGCGGCCGAAGCCGCCTCCACGGACGGACAGGGCAGGCCCACAGTGGCCATCTGGGAGCTGACGCGGCCGCCAAGGCCATGACGCGCGAGGAGGCAATCATGGGAAAGCTCACACGCTTCGGCGTTTCGCTGGACGAGGACCTGCTGGCCGCCTTTGACGATCTTTGCGCCCGCAAGAGCTACGGCAACCGCTCCGAGGCCCTGCGCGACCTCATCCGCCGCGCCCTCGGGGAGGAGGAATGGCGCAGCCCGGACGGTCAGGCCGCGGGCACGCTCACCCTTGTCTACGACCACCACAAGCACGACCTCGCAAGACGGCTCATGCGGCTCCAGCATGAGGACCACGACGTCATCGTGGCCGCCACCCATGTGCACCTCGACCACGACAACTGCCTCGAGGTGCTGGTGCTCCGGGGCGAGGCCGGGCGCGTGCAGGCCATGGCCGACAGGCTTATCTCCTGCCGGGGGGTTCGCCACGGCGTCTTCACGCCCGCCCCCCTCGGCCCTGAATTGGCGTGAGGGAGGGCCGTGTGGCTGATCGGCTGAGTGGGTGGTCAGGGTACGCTGTTCCAGTACTGCCGAAAGTATCCCTCAACAACGGCCCGTTTCAGCCGTTGCGGCGAAGGAAGCTACGGCAGGATAGACAGTCAGGCATCACGGCAGCTCGTCAACAGTACCGCTGCCGCCATCCGCAAGCCCGGCAACGGCAGGCGCGCCAGCATCGAAAAATCGTATTTTTGAGGATCCTTCCGGCGCTAGGCCTCGCCTGTCGCTTCGCTCCAGACGGATATGAGGGATTTCCCTTAGACAGGTAAGGTAACGTTTCCTAAAGGATAGCTTGATGGAAGATGTGCAGAACCGGACGCCGGATGTGGCGCTGGATATCGACCGCGTGGGCGTGCGCGGCCTGCGCCTGCCCCTGCGGGTGCGCGAGCGCGCTGGCGGCGTGCAGGCCACCGTTGCCAGCGCCGACCTCGGCGTGGACCTTCCCTCCGCCCGCAAGGGCACGCACATGAGCCGCCTTGTGGAGGCCCTGGAGCACTGGGACGAAGGGCTGGACCGGCGGACCGTGCGCCGCCTGCTCGAGAACGTGCGCCAGCGGCTCGACGCGCGGCGGGCCTGGGTTCGCTTCGCGTTCCCCTATTTCGTGCGCAAGAGCGCGCCCGCGCGCGGCGACGCGGCTCCGCTGGCCTACGACTGCGCCGTGACCAGCGAGCTCGACGACAGCGGCCAGACCTTCCTGCTCGACCTCGCCGTGCCTGTCATGACCGTGTGCCCCTGTTCCAAGGCCATCAGTCGCGAGGGCGCGCACAGCCAGCGCGCGCTCGTGCGCATCCGCGCGCGCATTTCCGGCTTTGTCTGGCTGGAGGAAATCATCGACCTCGCCGAGGCGGCCGGGTCATCCGCCGTGTATACCCTGCTCAAGCGCGAGGATGAAAAGTTCGTCACCGAGCAGGCCTTCGCGCGCCCGGCCTTTGTGGAGGACGTGGTGCGCGCCACGGCCAGCGCACTGGAAGGGCATCCGCGCGTCGCCGCCTTCACCGTGGAAGTGGAAAGCATGGAATCCATCCACAACCACAATGCCTTTGCGCGCATCGAGCGCATGGCCCCCGGACGCTGAGAACGCGGCTCAAAAAAGGCCGCCCCTCATCCCGGGCGGCCATTTTGCGCGCGGTCGCGCCAGTGCGTGAATCTGCGAGTGTCTTATGCCATGACGGCCGGCGCTATCTTGGCATAGCCCTTCCACGCGAAGAGCGCCTTTTCCCCGTCGTTGGCAAGCACGCGCTTCACGTCGCAGATGTAGAAATTGTGGTCTCCCACGTCCACGAACTCGCGCAAGCCGCAGTGGATGGCGACCACGCTGTGCGTCGGGATCTCGATGTCCGTGCCGTCAATGGACATGAGCTCGATGCCGTAGCGCTTGGCCTTGTCCGTGTCGCGCCCGGAGGTGCTTCCGCACTCCATCACATGCCGCGCCAGCGGCTCCCCCGGGATGACAAGGACGGCTTCCTTGTTTTTGCGCGTCATCTCGCCGCTGTAGGAGGGCTTCATCATGGCGAAGCCGATGGTGGCCGGCTCAAGCCCGAGATAGGTCCACCAGGAGACCGTCCCCAGATTGGTCACGCCCGCGGGAGTGCGCGTGCAGATGAGCGACACCGGATTGGGCGAGGTGTGTTTCGCCGCTTCCAGAAGCTCGATTTCTTTCATGGCTTCCCCCTGTGGTAAAGGATACAAATATTTTATCGAACACTAAAATAAAGTCAACATGTCCGGCCAGTGCTGCCGCTTGGACGCCTTGGGGTCCATACGCGCTTGCGGGCATGTGGCGCATCGGCGCGGTGGACGCTCCGCACCACTTTCCGCGCCAGGCACGAAAAAAGGCTGCCCGCAAGATACGGGCAGCCTGAAATACCGTGAACGTGCGCCGTGCGGCCTAGAGCCCCCCGGCAATCTGCAGCCGCATGGTAGCCTTCTGCAGGGCGATGAGCGCCCTAACCTCGTCGAGGTCCTCCTCGCGGCGGGCGAGGCGCTCCTCGGCGCGCTCCTTGGCGGCCATGGCGCGGGCGGTGTCAATGTCATGCGCGTGTTCCGCCGATTCCGCGAGCACGCTGCAGATATTGTTGTTCACGTCCACAAAGCCGCCGGAGATGAAGATCTCCTTGTCCTGGCCTTCCACGCGGTAGCGCAGGCTGCCGATCTTCAGGGCCGAAAGCAGGGAGACGTGGTGCGGCAGCACGCCGAACTCGCCCTCCACGCCCGGGCAGATGACCATTTCCGCATCCGTATTGATCACGGTCTTGTCGGGGGTGACGACTTCCAGTCGCAATGTAGCCATGGCTGCTCCTCAAAGGCTGGCGGCGAAACTCCGGTGCGGGCCGCAAGAACGGCACAGGAGAGGGCGCGCCCGCCCGGGCCTGCCGGCCGGGCGCGCAAGGCGCTTAAGCCTTGACCTCTTCCTTTTCCTTATCCTTTTCCTTGCCCTTTTCCTTCTCTTCGGCGGCCTTGCGGGCTTCGTACTTGGCGACGGCCTGGCTGATGTCGCCCACCATGTAGAAGTCGCTCTCGGCAAGGTAGTCGTACTTGCCGTCCAGGATGCCCTTGAAGCCCTCGATGGTGTCCTCGAGCTTCACATACTGGCCGGGCATGCCGGTGAAGGTCTCGGCCACATGGAAGGGCTGGGAGAGGAAGCGCTGGATGCGGCGCGCGCGCGCCACGGTGAGCTTGTCCTCGTCCGAGAGCTCGTCCATGCCGAGGATGGCGATGATGTCCTGCAGTTCCTTGTACTTCTGGAGCACCTGCTGCACGCGCCGGGCCACCTCATAATGCTCCTGACCGACCACGTTGGGGTCGAGGATGCGCGAGGTGGAGTCCAGCGGGTCCACGGCGGGATAGATGCCGAGCTCGGCGATCTGGCGCGAGAGCACGAGGGTGCCGTCCAGGTGCGAGAACGTGGTCGCCGGGGCAGGGTCGGTGAGGTCGTCGGCGGGCACGTAGACCGCCTGCACCGAGGTGATGGAGCCCTCGTTGGTGGAGGTGATGCGCTCCTGCAGGGCGCCCAGGTCCGTGCCGAGGGTGGGCTGGTAGCCCACGGCCGAAGGCATGCGCCCGAGCAGGGCCGACACTTCCGAACCCGCCTGGGTGAAGCGGAAGATATTGTCGATGAAGAGCAGCACGTCCTGATGCTCCTCGTCGCGGAAATATTCCGCGATGGCGAGGGCCGTCAGGGCCACGCGGGCGCGGGCTCCCGGGGGCTCGTTCATCTGGCCGTAGACAAGCGTGGCGCGCTCGAGGACGCCGGCCTCCTTCAATTCGTTATAGAGGTCGTTGCCCTCGCGGGTGCGCTCGCCCACGCCGGCGAACACCGAAGTGCCGCCGTGCTGCTTGGCGATGTTGTTGATCATCTCCATGAGGATGACCGTCTTGCCCACGCCGGCGCCGCCGAAGAGGCCCATCTTGCCGCCCTTGGGGAAAGGCACGAGCAAGTCCACGACCTTGATGCCCGTCTCCAGAAGCTCGACCTTGGTGTTCAGGTCGGTGAACTTGGGCGGCTCGCGGTGAATGGGATAGTATTTTTCCGCCTCAACCGGCCCCAGGCCGTCCACCGGGCGGCCGATGACGTTGAGGATGCGGCCCACGGAGGGCTTGCCCACGGGAACCATGATGGGCTTGCCGGTATCCACCACTTCCATGCCGCGCACAAGGCCCTCGGTGGCGTCCATGGCAATGGTGCGCACCACGTTGTCGCCGAGGTGCTGGGCCACTTCGCAGACAAGGTCGGGCGCGTCCTTGTTGTTGGGGTTCTTGATCTCGAGGGCGGTCAGGATCTCGGGCAGGTGGCCGTCGGGAAATTCAACGTCCACCACGGCGCCGATGACCTGGGTGATCTTGCCGGTGTTCTTGCTCATGTTCGCTCCTTAGCCCTTGAGCGCTTCCGCGCCGCCGACGATGTCGATGAGTTCGCTCGTGATGGAGGCCTGCCGGGTCTTGTTGTAGAGCAATGTCAGGGAATTGATGAGCTCGTCGCAGTTGCGCGTGGCGTTGTCCATGGCCGCCATGCGCGCGGCGTGCTCGCTGGCGGCCGTGTCCAGGAGGCCGCTGTATACCTGCACCTTGACGTAGCGCGGCAGAAGATCCTCCAGAAGCTTGGCCTCGCTCGGCTCATAGACATATTCGCACATGGGGCCGGAATCCGGGTCGCTCTCCGCGGCGGGAGCCTTCAGCGGCAACAGCCTGAGCGAGGCCGGCGGCTGCTTCGCCATGGAGACGAATTCGCCGTAGACGAGCCACACCTCGTCGAGCTCCATGTCCTCGTACTTGTGGATGACCTCCGTCGCAACAGCGCTCGCCAGCGCGAAGTCCACCGAGCCCATGCTGTCGCCATAGGTGGTGCCGAGGGCATAGCTGCTCTTGCGGATAGCGTCGCGCCCCTTGCGGCCCACGCAGAGGAAAGTCACGTCCATGCCTTGCTGCCTCGCCTCGCCGGCGAGCCTGAGCCCCTCGGCGATGATGGCCGCGTTGAAGCCGCCGCACAGGCCCCTGTCCGAGGTGACGAGCACGATGCAGCAGTGCTTCTTCTCCTCGTGCTCGGTGAGCAGGGGATGGCTCACGCCGTCCACCTTGGCCGCCAGGGCGCCGATGACCTCGCGGTACTTGGAGGCATAGGGGCGGAAGCGCTCGATGCGGCTCTGGGCGCCGCGCAGCTTGGCCGAAGCCACCATGCCCATGGCCTTGGTGATCTGCTTGGTCTTGCCGACACCCACGATCTTCATTTTTACGTCTTTGAGCGATGGCATCCGGCTCTCCCGCGCTTAGGCCTGCCGACTCTGCTTGAAGGCGGTGACGGCTTCGGTAAGCCCCTTTTCCACCTCGGCGTCGATGACCTTCTTTTCCTTGATGGCGTCGAGCACGTCTTTCCGCGTGTCGCGCATGAAGGTGAGCATGTCCGCCTCGAAGGCACGGATGTCTTCCACCGGCACGTCGTCCATGTAGCCGCGCGTGGCCGCCCAGATGGAGGCCACTTGCTCCTGCACGGGCATGGGCTGGTACTGGGGCTGCTTGAGCAGCTCCACGAGGCGCGCGCCGCGCTCCAGCTTGGCCTTGGTGGCCTGGTCGAGGTCCGAGCCGAACTGGGCGAAGGCCGCGAGCTCGCGATACTGGGCGAGGTCGAGGCGCATGGTGCCCGCCACCTGCTTCATGGCCTTGATCTGCGCCGCGCCGCCCACGCGGGACACGGAAAGGCCCACGTTGATAGCCGGGCGTACGCCGGCGTTGAACAGGGAGGGTTCCAGATAGACCTGGCCGTCGGTGATGGAGATGACGTTGGTCGGGATATAGGCCGACACGTCGCCCGCCTGCGTCTCGATGATGGGGAGCGCCGTCAGCGAGCCGCCGCCGAGCTCGTCGCTGAGCTTGGCCGCGCGCTCGAGGAGGCGGGAGTGCAGGTAGAAGACGTCGCCGGGGAAGGCCTCACGTCCCGGCGGGCGGCGGAGCAGCAGGGACATCTGGCGGTATGCCGTGGCCTGCTTGGAAAGGTCGTCATAGACGATGAGGGCGTCCTTGCCGTTGTCGCGGTAGTACTCGGCCATGGTGCAGCCGGTGTAAGCCGCGATATACTGGAGCGGCGCGGGGTCCGAGGCGGTGGCCGAGATGATGGTGGTGTACTCCATGGCCCCGTGCTTGCGCAAAACGTCAGCCACGAGCGCCACCGAGGATTCCTTCTGGCCGATGGCCACATAGAAGCAGTGGATGCCCGTTTCCTTCTGGGCCAGGATGGCGTCCACGCAAACGGCGGTCTTGCCGGTCTGGCGGTCGCCGATGATGAGCTCGCGCTGGCCCCGGCCGATGGGCGTCATGGCGTCAATGGCCTTGAGGCCCGTGGGCATGGGCTGGTGGACGCTCTTGCGCTGGATGATGCCCGGGGCCTTGATTTCCACGGGCCTGGTCTCGTCGGCGTCGATGGGGCCAAGGCCGTCGATGGGCTCGCCCAGGGGGTTGAGCACGCGGCCCATGACCTTCTCGCCCACGGGCACGGAGAAGATGCGGCCCGTGCGCTTGACCGGGTCGCCCTCCTTGATGCCCACGTCGGAGCCCAGGAGGGCCACGCCCACGTTGTCCTCCTCAAGGTTGAGCACCATGCCCATGACGCCGCCCGGAAATTCCAGGAGCTCCATGGACATGGCGTTTTCCACGCCGTGCACGCGGGCGATGCCGTCACCCACGTAGAGCACGGTGCCGGTCTCGCTCATCTCCACGCGCTGGTCATAGTTCTGGATCTGATCTTCGATGATCTTGCTGATCTCATCGGCTTTGATCTGCATCTACACACCCCTCTTGAAAGTCTCGCGGAGGATCCCCAACTGCGCGCGCAGGCTCGAATCCAGCACCTTGTCTCCCACATACAGCACCATGACCCCGAGGATGTCCGGGTCAAAGCTGAAGGAAAGCTAGATGTCGCCGCCGCTCTTTTT
>CAMWTD010000051.1 GCA_947177085.1 uncultured Desulfovibrio sp. | reverse complement strand
CCCCTGGAACCTGGGCCTGGACATCGGCTCCACCACGGTCAAGGCCGTCCTGCTGGATGCGGATGACCGCGTCATCTTCAGCAAGTACAGCCGCCACTTCTCGGATGTGCGCGGCTGCACGGCCGCGCTTTTGCGCGAAATGGCCCCGCTCGGCGAGGGGCGCGCCTGCCGGGCGGCAATTTCCGGCTCGGGGGGCATTTCGCTCGCCGGGGAACTGAATCTCCCCTTCATTCAGGAGGTGCTCGCCTCGAGCCTCGCCATCGGCCGCAAGATACCGGACGCCGACGCCGTCATCGAGCTCGGCGGCGAGGACGCCAAGCTCATCTTCCTCACCGGCGGCGCGGAACAACGCATGAACGAGACCTGCGCCGGCGGAACCGGGGCCTTCATCGACCAGATGGCGGCCTTCATCGGCACGGACGCGGGCGGCCTGGACGCGCTCGCCCTCAGGCACAAGACCATCTATCCCATCGCCTCGCGCTGCGGCGTGTTCGCCAAAAGCGACATCCTGCCCCTGCTCAACGAGGGTTGCGCCCGGGAAGACATCGCGGCCTCCATCATGCAGGCCGTGGTGGGCCAGACCATCGGCGGCCTTGCGCGCGGGCGCCCCATCAAGGGCAAGGGGGTCTTTCTCGGCGGCCCGCGCTTCTTCCTCGCCTCCCTGCGCGAGCGCTTCGTGGCGCAGCTTGCGGAAATGACCGAGGCGGTCTTTCCCGGGGACGGCCACTTCTTCGTGGCCCTCGGCGCGGCCTGGCACGCGCGGGATATGGCAAGGCCCGACTTTTCCTTTGCCCGCGCCCTCGACGCGCTGGAGCACGGCTCGCCCCCCGAGGGCTGCGGCCGCCTGCCCGCGCTCTTTGCCGATGAGGAGGAGCGCCGCGCCTTCGCCCGCCGCCATGCGGACCATTCCGTGCCCGCAGTGCCGCTGGAGGAAGCGGAAGGCGACGCGTGGCTCGGCTTCGACTGCGGCTCCACCACCATCAAGGCCGCGCTCATCGACGCCGAGGGGCGGCTGCTCTATTCCTTTTACGAGGCCAACAAAGGCGACCCGCTCAGCGCGGCCCTTGGCGTGCTCGCCGAAATCTACCGGCTCAAGAGGCCGGGGCTCCGCATCCGCGCGGCCGCGGCCACGGGCTATGGCAGCGCGCTGCTCACCGCGGCCCTGCGCCTCGACGTGGACGAGGTGGAGACCGTGGCCCACTTCACGGCCGCGTCCTTTTTCGAGCCCAAGGTCTCCTTCATCCTCGACATCGGCGGCCAGGACATCAAGTGCATGCGGGTGCGCGAGGGCGTCATCGACCGCATCAGCCTCAACGAGGCCTGCTCCGCCGGTTGCGGATCCTTCATCGAGAATTTCGCCGAGTCCCTCGCCATGCCGCTTGCCGACTTCGTGGCCGCGGCCCTGGCCGCGCGCTCCCCGGTGGACCTCGGCACGCGCTGCACGGTGTTCATGAATTCCAAGGTCAAGCAGGCCCAGAAGGAAGGCGTGGCCGTGGGCGACATCGCCGCCGGGCTTTCCTGGGCCGTGGTGCGCAACGCCATCTTCAAGGTGATGAAGATCAGCCACACGGCCGAGCTCGGCGACTGCGTGGTGGCCCAGGGCGGGGCCTTCCGCAATGACGCCCTTTTGCGCGCCCTCGAGCTGGAACTCGGCGTGCGCGTGACGCGGCCCGGCATCGCGGGCATCATGGGGGCCTTCGGCGCGGCGCTCATCGCCAAAAAGCGCGGCCCGGCGGACGGCGCGGCGACGGCCCTCCTCGGGCCGGAGGCGGTGGCCGCCTTCAGCGCGCGCACGGCCACCACGCGCTGCCGGCGCTGCTCCAACGCCTGCCTGCTCACGGTGACGAGCTTTGGCGACGGCCGCCGCTTCATCTCCGGCAACCGTTGCGAGCGCGGCGCCGAGCACGAGCCCCAGCGCCGCCCCAATCTCTACGCCTACAAGCAGGAGCGCCTTTTCGCGCCCTATGTGCCGCTGGCGGCGGACAAGGCCCCTCGCGGCAGCATCGGCATCCCGCGGGCCCTGAACATTTTTGAGAACTATCCGCTCTGGTTCACCCTGCTCACGCGGCTCGGCTATCGCGTGGAGCTCTCCGCGCCGTCCTCCAAGGAAATTTTCTACCGCGGGCACGACACCATCCCCTCGCAGACGGTGTGCTATCCCGCCAAGCTCTCCCACGGCCATGTGCGCGACCTCGTGGACAGGGGCGTCAGGACAATCTTCTTCCCCTGCGTCCAGCGCGAGCAGAAGGACGCGGGCTTTGGCGGCGCGGGCTACAACTGCCCGGTGGTCATCGGCTATCCCGAGCTTCTGGCGCGCAACATGGGTATCTTGGAGGAGCAGGGCGTCACCCTCATCCACTCCTTCCTGCCGCTGGAGCGCGAGCTGCTGGGGCGCCGCCTGCGCGAGATCCCCTTTTTCGCCCACATCCCCGCAGCGGAGATGGAGGCCGCCGTCGCGGCCGCCTTTGACGAGATGGACGCCTACCGCCGCGACATCCGCGCCACGGGCGAGGCGGCCCTCAAGGAGCTGGCCGAAAGCGGCGAAATGGGCCTCATCCTCGCCGGGCATCCCTACCACACCGACCCGGAGGTCCACCACGGCGTGGCCGAGCTCGTGACCTCCTGCGGGCTGGCCGTGCTCACCGAGGATTCCGTGGCGCATCTCATGCCGGACCCGGGCCCCCTGCGCGTGGTGGACCAGTGGGCCTACCACTCCCGCCTTTACCGCGCGGGCGCGCTGGCGACGGCGGCCGAAAACCTCGCCGTGCTCCAGCTCCTCTCCTTTGGCTGCGGCCTCGACGCCGTGACCGCCGACCAGCTTGAGGAAATCGTGCGCCGCGGCGGCCGCCTCTATGCCCAGATCAAGGTGGACGAAGGCGCGAACCTTGGGCCCGCGCGCATCCGCATCCGCTCGCTTTTGGCGGCCATGCGCGACCAGCGCGAACGGCGCGAGGCCGCCAAGCCGGGGCGCGAAGTCCCTTCCGCGCGCGCGGGGAAGCCCGCGTTGCGGCCCACCTGCCGGAAAGCCGGGCCGGCCGTCTCGGAACATGACGACGCCCCGGCCTTCACCCACGACATGCGGCACACCCACACCCTGCTCGTGCCCCAGATGTCGCCCACGCATTTCCAGTTCGTGTCCGAGATTTTCGGCGCGGAGGGCTATGACGCCGTGCTCTTGCCCAGCGTGAGCCGCAAGGCCATCGAGCTGGGGCTGCGCCATGTGAACAACGACGCCTGCTACCCGGCCATCGTGGTCATCGGCCAGCTCCTCGAGGCCGTGCTCAGCGGGCGGTACGACACCAACAAGATCGCCCTTGTCATCTCCCAGACGGGCGGCGGCTGCCGCGCCACCAACTATGTGGGCTTTTTGCGCAAGGCCCTGCACGACGCGGGCCTCGGGCATATCCCCATCGCCTCCTTTTCCACCAGCATCAGCTCGCCGGGCATCAAGCTGACGCCGCGCATCTTCAAGCGCCTGATCATGACCGGCCACTATGGCGACGCGCTCATGCGCATGGTGCACCGCCTGCGCCCCTACGAGCGCGAGCCGGGCATGGTGGAGGCCCTGGCGGCCGAGTGGGCGGAAAAGGCCAGGGGCAATATCGCCGCGGGCGGCGTGTTGCGCTTCCAGCGGAACATGCTCGCCATGATTCGGGAATTCGACCGCCTGCCCATCACGACGGAGCAGCGCCGCCCCCGCGTGGGCCTCGTCGGCGAGATCCTCCTCAAGTACCACCCGGACGCCAACAACAACGCCGCGCGCATCATCGAGGAAGAGGGCGGCGAGGCCGTGGTGACGGATCTCATCGACTTTTTGCTCTACAATTTCTATGACCACGTCTTTAATTACCGGCATCTGGCGGGCCCGCGACGCGACGCGCGCGTGGCCATGGCCGGCATCGCCTTTCTGGAATTCACGCGGCTTTCCATGCGCTACGGCTTCCGCCGCAGCCGGCGTTTCAGCGCGCCCGCGCGTTTTCACGAGCTTCGCGGCCGCACGCGCAACCTCATTTCCCTCGGCCACCAGACGGGCGAGGGCTGGCTTTTGGGCGCGGAAATGGTGCGGATGCTCGAAAGCGGCGTCAGCGGCATCCTCTGTATGCAGCCCTTCGGCTGCCTGCCCAACCACATCGTGGGCAAGGGCCTCATCCGGGAGCTCAAGCGCCGCTATCCCAGGGCCACCATCACCGCCCTCGACTACGACCCCGGGGCCAGCGAGGTCAACCAGATCAACCGCATCAAGCTCATGATGCGCGCCGGGCTGCGCGAGACCGCGGGGGGCGCGCACAGCGGCTGAGGCGCGGTCGCCGGGCCGCGCCGCGAGCCGCCCCCGGCAAGGACTCCACGTCATTCCGGGACGTGCTTGCAAGCTGGGATTTTTTATGCCATAACGCTTGTGTACCTGCGGCAGAACGCCGCCTGACCAAGTGGGGAACTCGGCCGGATATGGGTTCCGGCTGGCCGACGTCAGGGCAATCCCGTCCCGTCGAGTGAGACTATCTGTCCAAGGAGGACACGCATGGCTGAGATCACCTTTAAAGGGAAAAGCTTCGAAGTTGACGAAGACGGCTTTCTGCTCCGCTTCGATGACTGGTGCCCGGAATGGCTGGAATATGTGAAGGAATCCGAGGGCATCAGCGATATTACCCCCGATCACCAGAAGATCCTCGATTTCCTCCAGGACTATTACCGCAAGAACGGGATCGCGCCCATGGTGCGCATCCTTTCCAAGAATACCGGCTACAAGCTGAAGGAAGTGTACGAACTCTTCCCCTCCGGCCCCGGCAAGGGCGCCTGCAAGATGGCTGGCCTGCCCAAGCCCACCGGCTGCGTGTAGTCAACGCTTTTTCCTAAAAAGGAGGACACGCGCATGGCTGAGATCACCTTCAAGGGCAAGACGTTTGAAGTGGATGAAGACGGCTTCCTGCTGCACTTCGATGACTGGTGCCCGGAATGGCTCGAGTATGTGAAAGAATCCGAAGGCATTCCGGAAATCACCCCCGACCACCAGAAGCTGCTCGACTTCCTCCAGGACTACTACCGCAAGAACGGCATTGCGCCCATGGTGCGCATCCTTTCCAAGAACACGGGCTACAAGCTCAAGGAAATCTACGAGCTGTTCCCCTCCGGTCCCGGCAAGGGCGCCTGCAAGATGGCCGGCCTGCCCAAGCCCACCGGCTGTGTGTAGTCCGCGCCGCTGTTTCTCCCACTTATGCAGAAAGCCCCCGGTTTTGCCGGGGGTTTTCCGCATCTGACGCCCTGCGCGGGGCGCGGTGCGGATTGCGGGGGGCACTCGCCCCCAGGCGGTTTTGCCTTTCACAAGAAAAACCCCGGTGGCCCCGGGGTTTTTCTACGGCCGCTCCCCACTGGGGCAAGCGGCAAAATGTCCGGCGGACGAGCCCCCCTAGAACTTGGGGAAAATCGCCGGGTCCTTGGGCTGGAGCTTCTTCATCACTTCCTTGCCCGCCTCCTGGTCGCCAAAGATGGTCACGGCCGCGGCCTCCTTGCCGTTGGCCCCAATCCAGGCGCGCCCCGTGGCCTTGCCCCGGGTGAAGCCGAATTCCTGGATGCCGTCCTTCTCCTCCAGCGCCTCCAGGCTCACCTTGTCCTTCTCCATGTTGGCGCGCATGTTCTTGGCAAGCTCCTCGGCGTCCAGGTTGGCCTTCATCACATTGATGGCAATGGCCCCCTTGTTGCCCGGCGCGCCCAGCAGCACGCTCACCGCGCCATTCTGCGTCTGCACGGGCTTGAGCAGCCGCCAGCCCTTTTCAAGGCTGAGGCTGAAATAGGCGGTCTTGATCTCCCTGGGCTGTTGCTGTTGCGCGGCGGGATTCTGCTGGCCCTGCTCCTGCTGGCCGTGGAGATGGCGCGGCGCGCGTATCTTTGCCGACGCCGCGTCACACAGGCCGAGGGCCAGCACCAGGGCCACCGCCCAACACCATACATGGAAGCCTTTTTTCATCGTCACTCTCTCCTGCTCGGGAACTGTTCCTCTTTCTGGGCCCGTCACTCCGCGCCGGAGCATGGGCCCGGTGCAGCATATCGCGCATCGCTCCGTTGCGCCAGTGTCCGGATGGGCTCCCCCGGCAGCAGCCCCTTCCCGCGGAGGCGGGAACAGCATCCCGGCATTGCCGGGGCGTCCGGCTCCGCATGGGCTTGTGGGCACGCCTTGCCTATGCTATAGGATAATCTATGCGATGGTATTTCCTCCCGGCGCTCCTGCTCGGGGCGTTCCTTTGCGCGTCAACCGCCCATGCCTTCCCGGCCGAGGTGCTCTCCATCCACGACGGGGACAGCATCACGGCCCGGCGCGTGGGCGCGAAGCAGGAAAAACCGCACAAGGTGCGCATCTACGGCATCGACTGTCCCGAGCTCGGCCAGCCCTATGGCGAGGAGGCGCGCGAACTGGCGAAACAGGTGTTGGCCGGCAAGACGGTGGAAATCGTGCCGGCGCAAAGGGGCATGAGCTACAAGCGTGAGGTCGGCGGCATCGTCCTTGTGAGCGACATGCTGGTCATCCAGGACGCGCTCGTCAGTGCGGGCCTCGCCTGGGTGGATGACCGCTTCTGCAAGCTGCCCGTCTGCGACCTGTGGCGGCTGCACCAGCGCGAGGCCAGGGCCGCCCGTCGCGGCCTCTGGGCGGACGAGGCTGCGATGCCGCCGTGGACCTGGCGAAAGATTCGGCGCGCGCAACAGAAAAGGTAGCAAGCAGCACCGACGCCGCGGCACTGCCCAGCCGTGCGATGGCTTTCCCCGTCGAGCTTCCCTTCACTCCCCCCGTCCTCTGTCCCCGCCGCGTGCCCCTCGCCCGCTTCCGGGTTCCGTTGCCTTTACGCTCCACGCCTCCCGGCCAGTTGACAGGCATCCGAGTGTGTGGTCCCCTAGCCCATGAAATGAATCCTGCAGGAGAAACCCATGAAAATCGCTATCATAGGCGCAACAGGCTATGTTGGCGCGCCCATCCTGGGCGAAGCGTTGTCGCGCGGCCACACCGTCCGCGCCCTCATGCGCGACAAGAAAAAACTTCCCCCCGCCGAGAATCTGGAGGCGGTTGAAATCGACATCACTGACAGCGAGGCCCTTGCGAAGGCGATTGCGGGCTATGACGTCGTTGTCCATGCCTATGCGCCGCCCCGCTCCCTCTCTGTGGCGGACCGCATAGCCCAACAGACCAGGGGCACGGAAAGCATCATCCGTGCGGTCAAGCGGGCCGGGACGCCCCGGCTTGTGGCCGTTGGCGGTGCGGGCACGGCGGAAGTGGCTCCCGGCGTGCCCCTCATGGAAAGCTATTTCTTCCCGCCGCAGTACGAGGGCGGCGCAAAGTCCACAGCCGTCGTCAAGGACCTGCTGAAGCGGGAAAACGAGTTTGACTGGGTCTTCATCTCGCCCCCCAACTTCCTTGAAGAAGGGCCGCGTACAGGAAAATACCGCACCGGAAAGGACAACCTGATCGTTGATCTCTCCAACGGCAGCAGCCACATGAGCGTCGCCGACTATGCGGTCGCCTTTGTGGATGAAATAGAAAAGCCCAGGCATTTTCGCGAAAGATTCACCGTGGGCACATAGGTTCCACAGGCCCAATCGCGCTTAAAAGCGGAAAGCCTGGAACATTCCGGGCTTTCTCTTGCGCATCCATCTTTGGCTTGTTTGGGCAGGGCGGGCCCGTGCCAAAATCGAGAGGCTCCGGCCTCAACCCCTCCAAAAGATCCGCCGCCCTGCGCCGGAGGCGCCTCCCGCCTTGCTTGTGCCATCCCCTCCAAGCTCGCGGCCAGTGCTTGCCGAAATTTTTCGCCGGCTGCGGCACACGGCGCGAAGAAGCTGGAAAAACCTTCACGCCCGGGGGGATTGATCCTTGCCTGTTGCCCCATTGCTCAGAGACATACATCGCCAAAAGACTCTATCTCCTCCACTTTCTCCGCAGAAAAGGGGCTGCTCCAATTAGATGCGCAAGAGTGGATATTTTCAAAAGGAACTTTGTGGGTACGCAAAAGTTTCTTGCCAAGCCACCACGGCTGCGCGCTGAAAATCATCACCTGAAAATCATCGGGAATATTGGAGGCAAAGAATTCATCAATATCCCTGACAGGGAGTCCGTCTAGGGTTTTTTGGTCGCAAATAAACTCCTTATCGAGCAGAAGAGCCTCAGCGCCAAGAGATTTGAAAAAGTCCTTGTTTTTATGATAAGATGCATTTGCCCCGTAGAACAGCCATCTTTTATGGCCGCTTTCATTGATTAATTTTTTATAATGCGCGTATTGTCGCTTTAAAAGAAGTTTATTAAAAAGTTCCTGCAGTTTTAAGGGATCATTGCGATAGAGCGTATGGCCCCATAGATATTCCACCTCCTCTTCAGTGATTATTCTGGCCATATCCATCAGAATGGCACGGAAATGCCACTCCTTTGTGGCCATCGGATGCGATGCCACCCGCGGGGCCAATTCCAGAAGTGGTGAGCCGGGATGCGGCTTAAGCTGATTGCACTGCAGTTGCACTGAATAGGGGGATTCAATATCAAAAGGAAGCTGGCGTATAACGTCCAGGGTTTTCAGAAAATCCTCTTTCGTTTCATAGCAGTTCCCGCCTATGAATTGAGGATTTACAGAAACCTTGTTCCTGAACATGAGCCACGTATAGTCCAATAAAAGTTTATAATCCTGCTTCCGGTTATAGTATTTTTTGGCAAGTTCATAAGAACCCGTCTGAAAGCCAACTCCTGTTTGCAGCAGCCCGGCATCGAGAATCAATGTGAACAGTTCAGGCTCATTAACCACTTGATCATAATTGAGATACGCGAAAAAGGGTATACGAACATGTTTCTTGTATTTAGTAAAGAATTCAAAGGTCACTTTGGAGGAGTTGCCCCAATATTCGTCGGCAAACACCACTCTTTTGATGTTTGCCGGCAGATTTTTGAGTTCCTCTATGACATCGTCAATAGCCCTGTTGCGCCTTTTATAAGCTTTTTTGCCTTCATTGCGATAAAGCGTACTCCAGTTCCCGCCGGAACAATAGGCACAAGTCCCAATACAGCCTCGGCCAAAGAACGTGAAATACGCTTCGCCCTGCAATATGGGATCCCTCTTTGAATGCAAGATCCCATCTTGATCAATATAGGAAAAATGCGGGTTGCCGCTCAAAGGCGCTGGATACGCAGAGATATCTTTTTTCTGGTCGCGCATGGGATTGGAAAATCCGCCAAACGTTTTGGACCAGCAGGAATTGGGAACATGTAACAGGGCATTCCTGTCATTTTTATTCCAGGCCAGGCATATTTCAAGCAAAGCCTCTTCGCCATCGCCGCGCACAACGCAGTCGAAGCCTGCCTTAAAATACACGTCAGGCTCAAGCGTGGGTCCAAAGCCGCCGGCCACAAGGAGTGCCGCAGGGGCTGTCTCACGGAAGATTTGCGCGAATTCGGGCGCCAACGGGTTATAGGTCGACCTGGAGGAAAAGCCGATGATATCCGGATTCTGGTCTCTTAAGGCTTGTTTCAACGCCTCGATGGCTTCCGGGGAAGAGGGGATGCCGCTCCCCACAACCTGATCCTCATAAATCCTGCCGTTGGTATAGACATGATAGCCAAAGACCGCATCGGGAGACGGGCTGGCTACACACTTTCTTGGTCGCTCTTGAAAAATAATGTTGTGGGTTTCAATACCATTCTCCTGAAGGTACGCCGCAAGGCAACGGGTTCCCAGATAAGAGTATTCATATATGTTAACCAACACAACTTTCATGGAAATTCCTCTTTACCGAAGTAATGCCACTGATTTGGCAGCATACGCCCTCTTGCGGTTCTCCATGCCCGGTGAGTTCATCTGCCTGCTTTTCGTTCCAATCTTGTGCCCCGCAAGGAGGCTTGGGTGGCTTTCCCGGCAACACTTGTGCCGCCACCGTCAGCCTGGCGAGGGAACCTTCTCCAAAGGCTTTGTTAAACTTCCGAGTTGACGTTGGGCCTTTGCTGCCTGCATGACGCCGAAATTATCCGTCAAAAACAGCGTTGCTTCAGCCGTTGCGACGAAGGAAGCTACGGATGCTTCAAGCGTTGTGACGCAGGAAACTACGCTTGAAGACAGCTTGCGTAACGATGTGGTCACATCATTGCAATCACTGTCGCCATCCGTAAGCCCTTCGGGCAACGGCTGCCGCGAAGACAGCAGTTAGTTACCGCGTTGGCCAGTCAACGATGCCACTGTCGCTATCCGTAAGGCTCGAAGACTCGCCAACGGCTAGCGCAATTTTTCTCTTCCTTGCCGGAACCTAAAAATCTTATTTTTTAGGATTCTTCCGGCACTCGCATCCGTCTGTCGCTCCGATCCAGACGGAATTAAGGAATTTCTATCAACTGGGTTCTATAACACGACCTCTCCAAAAGAAGCATATTTTACGCCAAACGCGACCGCCCCCGGAAGGCGGCGGCCTTTCGGGGGCGGTGGAAGAATTTGGCAGCTTCCTACTTTCCCGCGCGAAGA
>CAMWTD010000050.1 GCA_947177085.1 uncultured Desulfovibrio sp. | reverse complement strand
ATAATGAAATTATAATGTATGGGAAAGATAGGATAATGACATTTATCCAAGAGCTATATATGGAGAAATATAATGAGAAGAAAATACTGTTAGGAATCTTACATATTCTTTCTCACTATGCATGGGAGGATATTCATCCCTACGGTAATGCTATAGCAGTAGGATGCTTAGCTCATAAGGATGATGCAATTAATGATTTTGCTATAAAAGCCTTTGAAAATTGGAACACACAAGAATCAATTAATATCTTAAAACATATCCAATTATCTAATGCCAGGCAGAAGGAGTATGTACAACGGATAATTAAGGAAATTGAAAAGTGATGGATTAAGTGATGGCACTACTTGTGAGGAAAATTAGATATGCAAAAAGTCTTGATGCGCTTCAGTCTTATTTAGCGACTCAAAATGATGAACTTCTTATAGATGTTGCCACAAGCGAATTTCCTACCAAGCGTTCTCGTTTGTCCTGTTGGGAAATATCAGGTTGGGAAGCAGTGGATTCAGCAGCCTTGGCCCTAGCTCTCGCAGGCTCCGCAATAGAGGGATTTAGTGTTATCGCAATTTGCGAAAAAGATGTAACTAAATTTCACACACTTGAACTTACGGAGGGAGAGACTGCCTGTACCCACCTACAGGGAAATCATAGGGATATTGTATTAGATCCTTGCAATGTAGAATATTTTGCAACTTTATACAAAGACTCTTTCATTAATGAAGTTTATAAGACATTTACTGCTGGTGAAATAAAAAAGTTAATAAAGAGTGCAAAAAATATTGGCTTGGTCGATGAGGCAAAATTAAAGGACAAAGGTAAGCTATATAAAGATTTTCTAAAATTAAATGATGATTAATTTTTTTTGATAACGCAGTTTGTTATTTAGATATATACGTTATGAGCATGTTCCAAATGAGATGGCTAACCCACCCCTTTGCCTGTATGCCAAGCCTGGCCCGAAAAACGTTGCAGTTTTTATGAACAGCAACATCCTACCTCCACCCTAGTAGCACTAGCGAATGACATACGCCGCCACGATTTCCCCATAAAAGGCCGTGTGATAGGTGCGGTTGAGGGCCTTGGTGAGGTCCGTGCCCGTGGCCGGGTGGTAGGTGTCGCGCAGTTTCTGCGGGATGGCCGCCGGGTCCTGCGCCTGCTGGTAGACCACCCGGCATTCCAGGGTGAGCGGCAGTTCGCGGATGCCCGGCACGGAGATCACCTCTGGCGCTTCGAGGTGCAGCCCGAGGCCGCTTATCTTGTCCATGTCCCGGCCGGACTTTGTTCCCGCGATGCCCAGAATGCGCCGGTCAATGGGGCTCGTGGGCACATTGATGGTGAACTCGGGCGTCTCCCGCAAAAATTCATAGCTCAGGCGGCTTGTGCGCACGAAGGTGATGAACATGGGGAGCCCCCAGTCGATGCCGAGCGTGCCCCAGGCGATGGTCATGGTGTTCACGCGCTGCCCCGAGCGCGTGGTCAAAAGGATGCCCCCGGGCAGGGCCTGCAGGATGTGGGAAGCGGCGGCAAGCGGTTCGATGGCTTCTTTCATGGGGAAACTCCTTTATGAAGGATGGTATAGCGCGCCCGCACGCAAGGCGCAACGTCGCCTGGCCGCAGCGCGCGGGGCCGCGACGCCGGAACGCAGGGCGCCTGCTCCCGCGTTGCCGCGTTCCCTTTCCGCCGCAGGGCGACACATGGTGCGCCGTATTGTGGTCGGGCCCGGAATCGTCCATACTTGCGAAAATGCGACTGCGTATTTTGGCTCGCGGAGGTTGTCATGAAGTGGGGTTTTTCTCTTTTTTCGGCGGCGCTTCTTGTCCTCGCCCTCTGTTGCTCTGGCAGCGCGCGAGAGCTGCCCGCCCGCTCCCTCCCCACACCCGATGACGTGAGCGCGGCCCTGAAGCGGGCCATCGAGGCCGACGCTTCGGCCATTCCGTGGCATCTCACGCCCAAGGACGCCGCCGCCTGGAAAGACCTCGTGCAAAAGGCCGCGGCCGCGACGGCGGAAAAGGTTCCGGGCCTGCTCAAGCATCTTGAGATCAAGTGCGAAAAAAGCGCCATTGCCGACGTTCCCGTCTTCCTGCTGGAGCCTCCGGCGCTCCCCCCCGCCCATGCGGACAAGATCCTCCTCTATTTCCACGGGGGCGGCTATGTGTTCAATCCCGGCATGGCCGGGCTGCCCGAAGGCATCTACATGGCGGCTATCGGCAAGTTCAAGGTGGTGGCCGTGGATTACCGCCTGGCGCCGGAATTTCCCTTTCCCGCCGCGCTGGACGACGCCATGGCGGTGTACAGGGCCCTGCTCAAGACCTATCCAGCAAAAAATATCGGCGTTTTCGGCTCCTCCACGGGCGGCGGCATGACCCTGGCGCTTTGCCTGCGCGCGCGGCAGGAGGGCCTGCCCATGCCCGGCGCCATCGCCCCGGGAACGCCGTGGAGCGACCTTTCCAAGACGGGCGACAGCTACTTTGTGAACGCCCATGTGGACGACGTGCTCGTCCAGTACGAGGGCCTGCTGGAAGGCATGGCAAGGGCCTATGCCGGCGGCCGTGACCTTAAGGAGCCGCTGCTCTCGCCCGTGTATGGCGACATGAAGGGCTTTCCGCCGGCCATCCTCGGCACGGGCACGCGCGACCTCTTTTTGAGCAACACGGCGCGCACACATAGGAAATTGCGCGAGGCCGGCGTTGAGGCCGACCTGCTCGTCATGGAGGGCCTGTCACACTGGCAATACGTGCAATTGCCGCCCGAAGCGCCGGAAACGCAGTTCTATTTTTCCGAAGTGGCGAAGTTTTTTGCAAAGCACCTGGGGAAGTGAGGGGGACGCCGGCAGTGAGGGCCATCGCTCATGGGCGCGGCCATCGGGAAAGCGGGACTTGAGGCGTGAAGCCCGGGGGAACGCGGGGCTTTTTTATTCATACAAATCATTATTGCGTTTTAATGTTTCGGTACATGCGACCTTGGCTTGCAAGGCAACAATTTTTAATTCATCTATGGAAATATCACTCCGGGGGCTTTTATTGATATGATAGAGGAAGGAATACGAGACATCTTCAAAAATTTGTTTCTCCCTCTCCACTACCTCGGGAAATTCAGTAGTATTGTATTTGGAAAGAATGCTCAGAAAAAAAGACGTACATATATTTTCATAATATTGGAGAAAACTTTGTTTATCCAAAAAAGTTATATTGCATATATTTGTTATGAGGCCACAATAGAGCAAAAGGCAGTCATCGCGTGAGGATGAACTATATTTTTCCCTGATCATCTCTATGGGGGAGATATCTTTTTCATTGGTATCAGGCATGAAGGGCTCCAGTGATGCTTTTTCCATTGGGCTGGCCCAGGTCGGACGTGTTCCGGCAGTACAAGGAAATACGCGGAGATACCACCTTTCCCCTTCCAAATCCTATCAGGAATGTGCGTATTTATCAAATAGTTAAATGTATCTTTCCGTTTTCCGGGGTCAGAAAAGTGGAGTGGAGCGGGTGGGGGAGCGCCCCGGCAGTTTTGCCGCCCGTGCGCTTCACCCACGGCATCATGCGCAAAGGGTGCGGGACGCGGCCGGCTCTTGCCGAGGCCCGGGGGGAGCCATGTGGAAATACTATGCCCTTTTATCCGCCCTGTTCGCGGCGCTCACGGCCATCTTTTCCAAGGTGGGCGTGCGCGGCGTGGATGCGGGCCTCGCCACGGCCATCCGGGTGAGCTTCATCCTCGTGCTCGTGTGGGGCATCGCGCTCTTTGACGGCAGTATTCGCGGCGTGCGCGCCATCCCGGGCAACACGTGGCTCTTTCTCCTGCTCTCGGCCGTGGCCACGGGCCTTTCCTGGCTTTTCTATTTCAAGGCGCTGGAAACGGGCGACGTGTCCCGCGTGGCGTCCATCGACAAGCTGAGCGTGCCCATCACCATCCTGCTGGCCTTTTTGCTTCTGGGCGAGAGCCTGGGCTGGAAGGTCATCCTCGGCGGCGCGCTCATCACCCTGGGGACCATCGTGCTCGCGCTGTAGGGGGGCGATGCTACGCGTTTGAGTGGGGCGTACGCCTGTGCGGCTTGTGTAATGCCGAAATTATCCGTCAAAACCAGCCTTTTTGCTGCTGGCTGCGTCAGAAAAAAATTTCCTTGGTCGAGTACTTAAGTACACTCCCTGCGGAAATTTTTATCTTCCTTGCCAGCAGCAAAAAATCTTATTTTTTAGGATTCTTCCGGCACTGGCACCCGTCTTCCGCTTCGCTCCAGACGGTTTTAAGGAATATCCAACCATTGTTGGGGAGTACAGTGCGCCCGCTCAGGCTTTCGGCGTCTCCCCGGCCACGTCCTCGAGGCCCGAGCCGCCGAAGCTGTTGTCGCCGCGCTTGGTGCGGTCGATCTCGCGCACCGGCTCCCACTTCACTTCCATGCAGGCCTTGAACACCATCTGGCAGATGCGGTCGCCCGGGTGCACGGTGAAGGGTTCGTCCGAAAGATTGATGAGCACCACGCCGATTTCGGCGCGGCTGTCCGAATCCACGGTCCCCGGCGTGTTGAGCACGGTGATGCCGTGGTTGAGGGCGAGGCCGCTCCTCGGGCGGATCTGGCACTCGTAGCCGCGCGGGATCTGCATCCTGAGGCCCGTGGGGATGAGGGCGCGCTTTCCGGGCTGGAGGGTCACGGGCTCTTTGAGGGCGGCGCGCACGTCCATGCCCGCGGCCGAGGGCGAGGTGGGCGCGGGCAGCTCCATGCCGGAATGATTGACGACCTTGACGGTGATGCGTTCCATGCGGGCCTCCGGGCGGAAGAATGTGCGCCAAGTGTAGCCGCGCGCCAAGGCTTTGTAAATTCAGGACTTGCCGGGGCGCGGGGAGCCAAAAAATTTTTGGGCGTGGAAAATTTTCCTTGCGTCTATAGTCCCTATAGGGTCCATACTGCCTGAAACACCCGGCGCGAGCGCCGGAAAGCAAGGAGAACCCCATGCCCGCGGGCGCGGGCGACAAAGCCTATATCAAGGCTTTCGAGGACATCATCATCCCCATCGGCATGCAGTACAGGCCCGAGCTCGTGGTGCTCATCGCGGGCTATGCCTCCCACATCTTCGACCCGCTCTGCCGCCAGCAGATAACGGCCACGGGCTACAAAAAACTGGTGGAGCTTGCGCGGGGCCTGGCCGACGCTTGCGCCAAAGGCCGCCTCGTCGCCTTGCTCGAGGGGGGCAAGGGCAATTATATGTCGTTCTGCATCCTCAAGAGCATCGAGGCCCTTTCCGGCGAATCGACCGAAGTCAAGGATCCCACCGCGGGCCTCATCGTGCGCAATCACCTCACCCACGACCAGCAGGCGGCCATTGATGCGGTTAAGGCCGTGCTTTCGCCCTACTGGAAGCTGTAACCACGAAAAAGGAGGACACCATGAAAACCCGCTTTATCCCCGGCCTTCTGGCCGCCCTCTTGCTGCTCGCCGCCCCGGCGCTGGCAGCCGAAGCGCCGAAGGACGCCGGGGCCCAAAAAGCCCCGGCCTTCCAGCTCCAGCATGTGCGCAACGCCACGGCCAAGCTCAAAAGCGGCGACGCCACCTTCCTTATCGACCCCATGCTGGCTGCGCCCGGGGCCTATGAGGGCTTTGCCAACACCTACCGCGGCGGGATGCGCAACCCCTTCACGCCGCTGCCCATGCCGGTGGAGGACCTGCTGGCGGGTGTGGACGCGGTCATCCTCACCCATACGCACCTCGACCACTGGGACCCGGCCGCGCAAAAGGCGCTCCCCAAGGACATGCCCCTCTTCGTGCAGAATGAGGAGGACGCAAAGCTCGTGCGCGGCCAGGGCTTCAGGGACGTGCGCATCCTGAAGGACGGCGAGCTCTTCAAGGGCGTGCGCCTTGCGCGCACGGCCACGCGCCACGGAAGCGAGGCCATGTACGCCGACCCGGTGCTCGGCAAAATGCTCGGTGAGGTCATGGGCATCGTCTTCACCGCGCCGGACGGCAAGAAGGCCTGGGTGGTGGGTGACACCGTGTGGTTTCCGGGCGTGGACGAAGCCCTTGCGGCCCACAGGCCGGACGTCATCATCATGAACGCCGGCGGGGCCGCCATGGCCATCCCGGCCTTTCAGGACGCGCCGGAAATCATCATGAACAAGGAAGACGTGCTGCGCATGGTCACGGCCGCGCCCGACGCGCAGGTGGTGGCCGTGCACATGGACGCCATCAACCACATGACCGTGGACCGCAAGGACCTTGCGCGCTTCACGCGCGAGCACGGCATCCGGGACAAGGTGCTCATCCCCTTTGACGGGGAGGTGATGGACTTCTGAGCCGGAACCCCGCTCGTGCGCTCCGGGGCCGCGCGGTTCTCCCGGCGGGGCTGCGCGGCCCGGGCCGTCAACGGGACTTGAGCGCGCACCAGAAAAGGCAGGTGAGCAGCAGGACGCCGTCCAGCGCGACGGCGGCTAGCCCCCAGCGCGTGAGCACATAGGGCCCGAGAGCCACGCCGGCCGCGCCGCCGAGGAAGTTCATGCTGATATTCATCGAATTGAGCCTGCCCCTCACCTGCGCCGGCGCGCCGGAGAGGATCTGTTGCTGGACGCTCACCGTGACGGCGCTGGAGGATGGATCGAGCAAAAGCGCGCTCGCCAGAAAGACGCCGAGCCACGCCGGCGTCCCCGCAAGGAGCGCCCAGGCCAGAAGGGCGCAACCGAGCGCGGCGGGCACGACCTGGCGCGCCCGGCCTCTGTCCAGCAATTTGCCCACCAGCAGCATGCAGGGCGGCGTCACGAGGCCCGCGAGGGCGAAAGCGGTGATGCGGCCCTGCGCCATGTGGAGATGCCCGGCGAGAAAGAGGGGCACGGTGCTCCAGAACATGCTGAAGCTGAAAAAGGCCCCGCAGGAGAGCAGGCTGCGCCGCAGCAGCAGGGGGAAGCGCAGCAGGGGCCACATACTTGCCACCAGAGCCCGCCAGCCGAGGCCGCTCTGCGCCGGGGGACGCCCGGGCAAAAAGCGGTACAGGCAAAGCCCGGCGGCGAGCAGCGCCACGCCCGAGCCCAGGTAAACGGCGCGCCAGCCGGCAAGCCCGGCCACCAGGCTCGCCACGGGCCGCGAGAGCGCTATGCCGAGAAAAAGGCCGCAGGCCATAATGCCGAGTGTCCTGCCGCTGCGGGCCGGCCCGGAAAGCGCGGTGGCGAAGACCACCAGCACCTGCGTGGCGGTGGCGAACACGCCCATGAGCGCCATGAGCAGGAGAAAGAGCGAGGCTGAGCCCGTGCCGGCCGCCGCCAGGGCGCACAGGCCGGCCCCGGCGGTCATGGCCGCGCAGAGGCGGCGGTTTTCCCGCATGTCGCCGAGGGGCGCCACGAGCAGCAGCCCGGCGATATAGCCGAGCTGCCCCGCGGTGACGACCCCTCCCGCGCCCGCCTCGGCGAGCCCGAGCGCCCGGGCCACTTCGCCGAGGATGGGCTGCGGATAGTAGAGGTTCGCCAGCAAAAGGCAGGCGGCGGCAATCATGAGCAGGAGCGCCCCTGCCCCGAGCCCGCTGTCCGCTTCCTTCATCTCAGCGCGCATCCGTGAACCGGCTCACTTGACGAGCTTCGCCTGGCTTTCGGGATAGCGTTCGCCCCGGATCCGGATCTCGTCCAGCCGGGCGTCGATGGCCGCCAGTTCCTCCGGGGTGAAGCTCACATCAAGGCTTGCGAGATTGTCCTTGAGGCGGGAAAGCTTCTTCGTGCCGGGGATGGGCACGAAACTGGGGCTTTGCGCCAGTATCCACGCGAGCGCCACCTGCGCGGGCGTGGCCCGCTTTTCTTTTGCCAGCTCCTCCACAAAGTCGGCGAGTTCCATGTTTTTCTGGAAGTTCTCGCCTTGGAAGCGCGGGATGGACGCGCGGAAGTCGTTGTCGGCCAGTTTGGTGTCGCGCCGGAAAAGGCCGCTCAGGATGCCCTTGCCGAGCGGCGAAAAGGGCACGAAGCCGATGCCGAGCTCCTTCAGGGTGGGTATGGTGTCCTTTTCCGGCTCGCGGTAGAACATGGAATATTCGCTTTCCACGGCGCAGACCGGGCACACGGCGTCGGCGCGGCGGATGACGTCGGCTTTCGCCTCGGAGAGACCGAAATGCAGGGCCTTGCCCTCGCGGATGAGATCGGCGACCGTGCCCGCCACCTCCTCGATGGGCACGTGCGGGTCCACCCGATGCTGGTAGAGAAGGTCGATGCGGTCGGTGCGCAGGCGGCGTAAGGAACCCTCCACGGCCTTGCGGATGGCTTCGGGCCGGCTGTCGAGCCCGTAGGCCGTGGCCCCGTTGACCGTGCCGTCCGCCGGGATGTCCCAGCCGAACTTGGTGGCGATGACCACCTTGTCGCGCACCGGGGCGAGCGCCTCGCCCACCAGTTCCTCGTTGGTATAGGGGCCGTAGACCTCGGCGGTGTCGAAAAAGGTCACGCCCAGGTCCACGGCCGCGCGGATAACGGCGATGGAGTCGCTTTTTTCGGGAAAGGGCGGATAGCTGTGGGTAAAGCCCATGCAGCCGAGGCCCAGGGCCGAAACTTCGAGATCGCGCAGGAACCGTTTTTCCATGTCTTCCTCCTTGGGGCGCGTCGGGCGCTTTTCCTTTTTCCTACGCCCGTCGGGGCCCGGTGGGGAAGCCGGAAAAAACTTCATGCGGCATTAAGAAAAAATGAGCGCCGGGGCTTCCGCAAGACGCGCCCTGTGCTATGAAGATGGCGCGCCGGGAGCGCCGGGGCGGCAGCTTGCGCAGAGGAGGAAGTCATGCTCCATCCGCAATGGGAGACCTTGTTTCTGGTCGTGGAATGCGGCAGTTTTTCGCGCGCCGCGGCCGCGCGCTCCTGCTCGGCCGTGGCCGTCATGAACCAGGTCAATGCCCTGGAGGAGCGGCTCGGCGTGACCTTGCTCACGCGCTCCACCCGGGGGGTGCGCCTCACCGAGGCCGGGGAGGCCCTCTGTGCGGAGGCACGGCGGCTCGGCGAGGAGGGCCGGCGGGCCGTGGACAGGGCGCGGGAGGCCGGCGGCCGCGCAGCCATCAGGATCGGCACGTCCTTTCTCCGTCCTTGCGCGCCCCTGCTCGCCCGGCTGGAAAAACTCCCGGCCTCCGTGCGGGCGCGCTTCCAGATCAATATCGTGCCCTTCACGGACAGCCCCGGCGATTTTGCCCGGCTCCAGAAGCGTCTCGGCGAGGAAATCGACTGTTTCGTGAGCCCCTGCGACAGCGCGGGCTGGAGGGAGGACTTCGCCCTCCTGCCGCTCGGGAGCTCGCGCTGCTGCGTGGCCCTGGCCGCCGGACACCGCCTTGCGCAGAAGGCCCGGCTCACCTGGGCCGACCTCGAGGGCGAGACCTTGCTGCTCGTGGCGCGCGGCATCTCGCCCGCGCTGGACCGCCTGCGCGACGAAATCGCCCGCGACCATCCGGGCGTGCAGGTGCAGGACGCGCCGGGCTATTATGACATGGAGGTGTTCAACAGGTGCGCGCAGGCGGGCTATCTCATGGAGTGCCCGGAACTGTGGAAGGGGGTGCATCCCTCCCTCGTCACCGTGCCGGTGGACTGGGACTATGCACTCCCTTTCGGCGTCGTGTATGCGAAAACCCCGTCCCCGGCCTTTCGCCAGTTTCTGGAGGCGCTGGCCGGGACGCTATGAGACGCCGGACGCCGGGGGGCGCGGCGGCCTGGGCCGGCCTATTCCGCCCCGCCCACCACGAAGGCGGACGGATAGAGCGCGCGGAACACGCCGAGCATCCGCTCCGCCCCGGCGGAATCGGACCACGGGCCCACCTGCACGTTCCACAGGTTGTTGCTGCCGAACTGGAGCCTGCCCTTGTGGCCGGCCTTGGCGAGGGTCTGGATGAGCTTGTAGGCGCTTTCCTTGCTGCCAAAGGCCCCCACCTGGACGTAAAAATCGCCCTTGATGTCGCCGTTTTCCGCGAGCTCGCTGATGCCGCCGAGGCTCTGGATGCGCACGCGCGCCGTGCCCGTGCCCATCATGTTGAGGCGCGTGGCCGCGGTGCGCGAGAGGTCGATGACGCGGTCCTCCACGAAGGGGCCGCGGTCATTGACGCGCACGATGACCGACTTGCCGTTGCCGAGGTGCGTCACGCGCACCTTGGTTCCGAGGGGGAGCAGCTTGTGGGCCGCGGTCATGGCGTACTGGTTGTAGCGCTCGCCGTTGGCCGTGGTCTTGCCGTGGAAGCCCGGGCCGTACCACGAGGCGATGCCCTCCTCCACGAAGCCGTGCGCCGACTTCAGGGGATAATAGGTCTTGCCGCGCACGGTATAGGGCTTGGTTCCCGCCACGCCCCCCTTGCGCCAGGAGGAGCGCGAGCCGCCGCAGGCCGCGAGGACGAGGGCGCAGCAGACGAGGCCAATCAGCAGGACGAGGCGCGGGGAAGGTCGGGACGGCCGGCCCATCAGGCGGCTCCGGCACGCGGCGCGCTTGCGGGTGCCCCGGCCCTCTCCCCGGCTTCCAGCTCCTTGAGCAGCCTGCGCCCGTATTCGCCAAGTCAATGCCTGCGCGCGCGCAGGCATTGACTTGGCGAATACG
>CAMWTD010000049.1 GCA_947177085.1 uncultured Desulfovibrio sp. | reverse complement strand
TTTCCTTGGTCGAGTACTTAAGTACACTCCCTGCGGAAATTTTTATCTTCCTTGCAAGCAGCAAGAATCTTATTTTTTAGGATTTTTCCGGCTCCAGCATCCGTCTGTCGCTTCGCTCCAGACGGAAGGTGGAAATTCCTCAACCGCGAGACAACAGAATAAAAAATCACGACGACGCCTATGAAAAACTTCGTTCTTTCCCTTGTCGCCGGGGCGCTGCTTCTCGCCCTCGCGAGCCCCGTCTTCGCCGCCGGGCGGCTGGACAGGCGCGGGGCGGCCATTGTCCCCATTGCGGCGCTCACGGCCCTGGGCGACCAGGCGGCGCTCGCGCGGGCGCTGGAAGCCGGGCTCGACAGCGGCCTTACTGTCAACGACATCAAGGAAGTCCTCATCCAGCTCTACGCCTATTGCGGCTTCCCGCGCAGCCTGGACGGCCTCAACACCTTCATGGGCGTGGTGGAAAAACGGAAAAAGGCCGGAAAAAACGATCCCGAAGGGGAGCAGCCCCGGCCGCTCCCCGCCGGAGCGGACCGCAAGGCCATCGGCTCGGCCACCCAGACGGCGCTTCTGGGCCGTCCGGCCGATGCGCCGGTCTATGCCTTCGCCCTGGGCATCGACCAGTTCCTCAAGGAGCACCTCTTCTGCGACATTTTTAGCCGCGGGGTGCTCAGCGCGCAGGAGCGGGAGCTCGCCACCATCGCCGCGCTGGCGGCGCTCCCCGCTTACGGGCAGCTCAAGGCGCACCTCGGTTTTTCCCTCAATACGGGCCTCACGCCGGAGCAACTTGACGAGGCCGTGGTCATCCTCACGGAAAAGGCGGGGGAGGCCCCGGGAATGCTCGCCCGCGCGACGCTTGAGAAGATGCTCGCGGAGCGGCAGGGGAAGTAGGCCCGCACGGGGCGGCCCTGTCCCTGCGGTGACAGGCGATATTGGAGCGGCCGGCGCGGACGCATCCGGAAACGTGCGCCTGAAGAGCCCGGAAAGCCCTGAACCCGCGCGGTCGTGGCGGCGGAAGATCCTTCAGCCCCGGGCCAGCAGCCGCTCCAAAGTCGCAAAGAGCAGCTTGAAGTCGATGGGCTTGGCGATGTGGCCGTTCATGCCCCGCCGCAGCGCCTCCTGCCTGTCCTCCTCGAAGGAGTTGGCCGTGAGCGCGATGATGGGCACGGTGGCGAGGCGCGGGTCCTCCAGGGAGCGGATGGCCTGCGTGGCCCCGTAGCCGTCCAGCACGGGCATCTGCACGTCCATGAGCACCACGTCATACGTAAGCGGGGGCGCGGCCGCCAGCAGTTCCACGGCTTCGCGGCCGTTCACGGCCACATCCACCTCGTAGCCGGCCCCGGTGAGGAACTCCACGGCGATTTCCCGGTTCATGGCATTGTCTTCGGCAAGGAGGATGCGGCCCGGGTGCTCGGCGTGCGGCACGGCATGGGCCTCGCCTGCGGCCCTGGCCTCGCGCCCGGCCTCCAGCAGGGCGGCGACATCCGCCCAGAAGACGGGCCTGCCGAGCCAGGCGTCCACCCCGGCGGCGTCCGGCGCATCCGACGCCGCCCCCACGGGCGCGTGGGCCGTGGTCCAGTTGTCGCAGACAACGGCCACAAAGGGACGCTTTTCCCCGCCGCCTTGGGGGGCCCCCGCACAGAACGCCGCGCGGCCAGGGAAGTGGCTGCCCACAAGGCAGAGGCTGTAGCCCCCCTCCCCGGCGGCCTCGAGCAGGCTTTGCGCTTCCGCTTCGCTTGTCGCGAGGTCCGCGGGCATCCCGTGGGCGGCCAAAAGGCGCACCATGCGCCCGGCAGCCTCCGCATCGGCCTCGGCCACCAGCACCCTTTGCCCGGCAGCCCCGGGCTGTTCACTTTCCGCCGCCTCGGGCAGCCGGAACATGAGGCGCAGCACAAATTCCGTGCCCACGCCGGGCTCGCTCTCCACCTCAATGTCGCCCTGCATCATGTCCACAAGGTTCTTGGTGATGGCCATGCCGAGGCCCGTGCCCTCGGTCCCGGCCACGGTGGAGGTCTGCGCGCGCTCGAAAGGCTCGAAGATGCGGGCGAGAAATTCCGCGCTCATGCCGATGCCGTTGTCCCTGATGCGGAACTCGTACGCCGCGCGCCCGGGCGCGGCGCAATCCCGCTGGCGCACGAGCATGTGGATGGCCCCGCCGCGGCCCGTGTACTTGACCGAATTGCTGAGCAGATTGAGCAACACCTGGGAGAGGCGCAACTTGTCGCACAGCACGCGCTCGTCGCGCACGTCCTCCACCTCGAGGCTGAGGCTCTGCTCCCGGGCGCTGGCCGCGGGCTGGACGATGTTCCAGATCTCGCGCAGGATGACGGGAAGGTCCTGCGGCTTTTCCTCCAGCTCGATCTTGCCGCTCTCGATATAGCTCATGTCGAGAATGTCGTTGATAAGGCTGATGAGGTGGTTGCCCGAAGCGAGGATCTTCTGCAGGTAGCCCTCCACCTGGGCCGGGCGGTCAAGCTGGGTGAGCGCGAGCGACGTATAGCCCACCACCGCGTTCATGGGCGTGCGGATGTCGTGCGACATGTTGGAGAGGAAGAGGCTCTTGGCGCGGCTCGCGCGCTTGGCCTGCTTGAGGGCCTCGGCGAGCTGGGCTTTTTGCTTCATTTCCTGCCGGGTGCGAGCGTCCACGCTTTGCAGGCCCACCACGACGCCGAAGGGCTCGTCCGGCGCGCCCACGCGCACGGCCTTGAGCTGGAAATAGAGGATATCGCCCCCATGGAGCGCGCGGTAGTTGAAATAGACCGTCTCGCGCTGCCTGAGCGTGGCCCTGAGCGCCGCGGGCGAGCAGCTCTTGCGCAGGGCCTCGCGGTCATCGGGGTGCACGCAGGCGCGCACATAGGTCTCCACCTTTTCCATGAAGGGCGCATCGGCCGCGAAGATCTCGGCGAGACGCCTGTCCGGCGCGTCACCGAGCTGGAGCACCCGGCCGTCGTCCGATCCCGCGTCCAGCACGCACACGAGCTGGTAATCCACGCTGAGGGCGCGCACGAGCTTGCGCTGGCGGCGGTCCTTCTCGTGCTGCTCGCGCTCCTCGGCCAGTTTTTGCGCCGTGCAGTCGAGGAGGAAGCGCTGGCAGACCACCTCGCCGTCCATCTCCACGAGGCGCGCGCTGCCCATGATGTGCACGGTCCTGCCGTCGCGGTGCAGCACGCGGTACTCGTAATTGGCGCTGTCGCCCACGTTCCTGAGCTGCCCGATGGCCGCGCGCAGCTTGTCCTTGTCCTCGTCGGCCACGGTGCTCGCCACCATCTGGAAGCCCTGGGATTGCAGGTCCTCGCGGGAGGCGAAGTCCAGAAGCTCCAGCGCGGCGGGATTGATGCTGATGACGCGCGCCCCGTCCAGCGAATGGCAGAGGATGCCGCAATCCATGCTGGTGAAGAGGGCCTCCAGGGCGGCGTTGTCCTGCAGGATGCGCTCGCGGTAGCGGCGCTCCTGGGTCACGTCCACGGCGATGCCCATGGTCCCCATCATGTTGCCGTCCGGCCCGCGCAGCGGCGACTTGTAGACGATGAGCTGGCGCTCGCCCGCGCCGGTGGTGATGACCTCCTCGGAGGCGTGGGTCTCGCCGCTTTCCATGACCACCCGCTCGGACTCGATGCAGGCAGGGTCGTCCTCGGGCACGTCCCAGATATAGGCGTGGCCCCGCCCCTGCACCTGCTCGCGCGTCTTGCCCACGGCGCGGCAAAAGGCCGCGTTGACAAGATCGTGGCTGCCTTCCCGGCTCTTGAACCAGATCATGTTGGGGCTGGTCTCGAGCACCGCTTCGAGGAAATGCCGCGCCTGCCAGAGTTCCCGGCCCTCACGGAACTGTTCGAGCAGCCGCGTGAAATGAAAGCGCAGCTCGGCGTCGGGCATGGGCAGCCGCCAGACGTCCCGGGCGGCGGCCAGCAGGCCATCGGGCACTTCCCGCCCCTCGCCGGGCAGGAGCACCAGCCGGGCGCGGTCGCCCACGCTTTCCAGCGCGGCCAGGGCCGCGGCGTCGAGTCCCGGCCCGGCGAGGATGACATCCGCCCCGGCCGGGCATTGCGCGAGCTCATGCCGGAAGCCGGGCAGCGGCGCAACGGTCTTGAATATCGCGAACACCTGCTCCGGGCAGCCGATGAACGAGAACCGGATGGTACGGTCATACATGGGGGGACATCCCTGGTTCCGCTTCCTGGCAGGCCGCGCGGCCGCGCGCGAAAGCGCCGGCGGTTCGCCACGCTTCCGCGGGCCGGGGCCCGGGCGCAAACCTCAATAAAAGGAAAACAATGAAATACACGACGCGCCGCGCGGAAAAAGCTCCGTTGGCTATACTGGCATTTTGCGGCTTTTACAAGCCCGGCGGCCGTTGCGGCACGAAAAACCGCCCCCTCCCCTGCGCTGGTGGGGAGAGGGCGGCCGGGGCCCGAGGGAGGTTGGGGCCCGATCTTGAAATTTACCTGGAATGCGGTGGGGACATCTGCGCCCGCCCTTCCCCGCAGGCCCGCCAGCGGCCCGTGAGCTCCCGGGCCAGGGCGGCGGCGCGTTCCGTGTCGC
Organism: uncultured Desulfovibrio sp.; assembly: GCA_947177085.1. GTDB lineage: Bacteria > Desulfobacterota > Desulfovibrionia > Desulfovibrionales > Desulfovibrionaceae > Desulfovibrio. The sequence goes on along the minus strand of CAMWTD010000049.1, from coordinate 6,002 downwards.
GCACGCCGTGCACGGCAAAAACCGCCCAGGGCAAGGTGGCGCACTCGCGCGCGGCGGCCGTGAAGATCCCGGCAAAGGCGGCGTCGCGCCCGGCCCCGTCCCCCGCCTGCACGGCGGCGGCGCAGGCCGCGTCCAGGCGTCCGGCAGCCACGGCTTCGGCCGCCACCGCGCCAAGGCGCTCCGCCTTGAGATCCGGGGGCGCGAAGCCGCTGGCCGCGCTCACGATGCGCTCCTTCCAGGGGCGGCCTTCCGGCGTATCAAGGTCGATGACGAGCGCCCTGGCCTTCGCCGTCAGCGCCCCGGGCAGTTCCGGGGGCGTCGCCGGCGGCGGCCGCAGCAGCGCGCCCAGCCCCACCATGACAAGGATGGCCCCGCAAAAGATCAGGGGCATCTTCCAGCCGGTCGCCTTTTGCCGTGCGCGCATGGGCTGTCATTCTCCGGGTTCCGTTTTGTGCATACGCGAGCTTTGCGGCCCGGGGCAAGAAAAAGGCCGCGGCCGCGCCAAGATTTTTATTGAAAAATCATTGAAAATTTTAGAAGGGCCTCACGTCCGCGGCGCGCCCGTGGAGGCGCGGGGCACGAGCTCCGGCCGGATATTGGGGCGCGCGGCCACTTCCGTGGCGTCCGTGCCGCCCGCCATCCGGCTGTAGAGGAGCCGGAAGGCCTCCTTGGCGTTGCGCGCCATGGAGTGCTCCACGCTCGTCAGGCTCACGCCCACGAGGTCGGAGGGAAAGTCATTGTCGCAGCCGCAGACGCTGCAGTCCCTGGGCACGGAAAGCCCGGCTTCGGCCAGGGCGTCCAGCGCGCCATAGGCCATCATGTCGTTGATGGCCACGATGGCCGTGAAGGGCTCGCGCTGTTCTTCCAGCACCGCCGCCGTTATCTTGCGGCCGAGGCGGCGCTCCAGCAGGATATTGTCCCGGGCCTGGGCGTGGCTCGCAAAGCTCGTGTAAAGCGAGACCTTGCCTTCGGGGCAGAGTTCGGCCCAGGCGTCGCGCAGCCCCTCGAAGCGCTTGGCCCGCACCGGAAAGGCCGGGGAGAGCGGCGTGGAAATGCAGATGACGCGCGTATGCCCGAGCCCGGCGAGATGCCGCGCCACCAGCGCCCCGGCCTCGTAATTGTGCAGCTCCACAAAGTCGGCCGCGCTCTCGCCCTCGCGGTCGGCCATGATCACGATGGGGAGCTGCCGCGCGATGCGCCGCACGAGCTGCCTTGACTGCGGCATCATGGCAAAGACGACCCCGCCCACGTCCGACTCGGCCATGACGCGCAAGATGCGCGCCTCCTCGGCGGCATTGCCGTACGTGGTGTAGACGAGGACATTGCACTCCATGCCCGCGGCCTCGCTCTGCAGGGCCTGCACCACCGTGGAATAATAGTAGTTGCGGATAAAGGGGCAGACCACCATGACCGTGCGCCGCGCGAAGAGCGCGGCCCTGCGGCGCGTGGCCGCATAGCCCAGTTCCTCGGCGGCGGCGCGCACGAGGCGCACTGTCTCCTCCGCGAAGGAGACGTCCGGCCGCCGCGAGAGGATCATGGACACCGTGGCCTGCGACAGCCCGGTCTTGCGGCTCACGTCCGCGAGCGTCACCCTGCGGCTCATGCGTGCGTCACCGGGAGAAGGTCAATCCTGCTCAAGGCCGTACTTGCGCAGCTTGTTGTGCAGGGTGGCCCGGGTGATGCCGAGGCGGCGGGCGGCCTCGCTCTTGTTGTCCCCGGTCTGGCGCATGGTGTCCTCGATGGCGAGGCGCTCCACATCCTCGAGCGCCATGCCGGCCAGCGAAATGGCCTCCGCCGTGTCCGGGGCCTCCACCGGTTCCGGGGCCTGGGCCACGGTGTCCGGCAGCTCCGCGGGCGTCACGAGGTCGCCGCAACAAAGGATGACCGCGCGCTCCACGGCGTTTTCCAGCTCGCGCACATTGCCGGGCCAGCGGTAGCGGCGCATGCTGTCCAGCGCCTGCGGCGAAAAGCCCTTGATGCTCTTGCGGTTGCGCTCGGCGAAGCGCTGGAGGAAGTAGGCCGCGAGCAGCGGGATGTCGTCCCCGCGCTGGCGCAGGGCCGGCACCTCGATGGAAATGACATTGAGGCGGAAAAAGAGGTCCTCGCGGAAGCGCTTTTCCTGCGCCTCGCGCAAAAGGTTGCGGTTGGTGGCCGCGATGACGCGCACATCGACAGTGATGGGGACATCGGAGCCCACGCGCTGGATCTCCCCCTGCTGGAGCGCCCGCAGGAGCTTGGCCTGGAGCTGGAGCGGCATCTCGCCGATCTCGTCCAGGAAGAGCGTGCCGCCGTTGGCCTGCACAAAGCGGCCCTCGCGGCGGCGGTCCGCCCCAGTGAAGGCGCCCTTCTCGTGCCCGAAAAGCTCGGATTCCAGCAGCGTCTCGGTGAGGGCCGCGCAGTTCACGGTCACGAGGGGCTTGTCGGCCCGGGCGCTCGCCGTGTGCAGGGCGCGGGCCACGAGCTCCTTGCCCGTGCCCGACTCCCCGGTGATGAGCACCGTGGCCTCGGTGGGGGCCACAGTCTCGATGAAGCCGAGCATCCGCTTGAGCTGGTCGCTCCTGCCGATGATTTCCTGGCTCGACGCGGCCTCGGTGAGCTGGCGTCTGAGCTCGCGGTTTTCCACGCTGTGCTGCGAGCGCTCGATGGCCTGCTCCAGCGTTTCGCGCAAGAGGTCGAAATCCAGCGGCTTGACGAGATAGTCGTACGCCCCGAGGCGCAGGGCGTCCACCGCCGTCTCCACCGAGGAATAGGCGGTCATCAGCACCACGGGGAGTGCCGGATTGTATTCCAGCATGGCCTTCAGCGCGTGGATGCCGTCCATGCGGGCCATGCGCACGTCCGAGAGCACCGCGTCGAAGGCGCGCTCTCGCACGCGCTCCACCGCCTCGTCGCCGTCCGTGGCCTCCTCGACGGTAAAACCCCAGGAGCGCAGCATGGTCCGAAGCATGCTGCGGTGGGCGTCGTCATCATCGACCACAAGAATGGAGCTTGCCAAGCCATCCTCCTTCTGCCGCGTTGCGGGCCATATCCACAAAAAAGAACCGCGCCGCCCCCTAGCGGCCGCTCACATGCTCCTCTTCCGGGGCCAGCGGCAGCCAGATACGGAAGATGGTCTCCCCGGGCCTCCCGGCCTTGGCCTCGCGCGAGCTTACGCTGATGCGGCCCCCGTGGGCCGTGACGAGCTTGTGCACGAGCGGGAGCCCGAGGCCCGTGCCGCTGCCCTTGGTGGTGAAATACGGGTCAAAGATGTGGTCCAGCGTGTCGGCCGACATGCCCGTGCCCGTGTCGCGCACCATGAGGCAGACGCTGTTCTTCGCGCGGGCGATGGCGATGGTCAGCGTGCCGCCCTCCGGCATGGCGTCCAGCGCGTTGAGGCAGAGGTTGAGCAGGGCCTGCCCGAGCCGCTCCATGTCCACATAGACCTTGGGCACGCGGCGCGAGGTGCGGCAGACGATGTCCACATGCCGCTCGGCCGCGTTCTGCCGGATGAGGCGCAGCACATGGGTCACGATGCTGCCGAGGTCCACGGAGCCCGGCTTCACATAGCTCGGCCGCGAAAGCCCGAGCAGGTCGGTGATGACGCGGTTGAGCCGGTTGACCTCGCGCACCATGATGGAGGCGGCCTCGCGCTCCTCGCTGCCCTCGCTGAAGCGCTGGCGGAAATAGGTGGCATAGCCCTTGATGGAGCTCAAGGGATTGCGCACCTCATGGGCCACGCCCGCGGCCATGGTTCCGATGGCCGCCAGCTTTTCGCGGCGGCGCACCTCTTCCTCCAGCTCGTGCACCTTGCCCTCGGCGCGGTACTGGCGGCGGCGCGATTCCGTGGCGCGCTGCGCGAAGCTCACGGCGAGCAGGCAGAGCAGGCCCATGAGAAAGGTCACGATGCTGAGGGCGGTGGCGTAGCTCCGGTTCTGGCTGCGCGTGATCTCAAAGGGAGAGACGTCGAGCCCGAGGAATATGGCGGGCAGCGGCAAATCCGCGGGCCAGCTCTCGCGCCCGAGCAGGAAGTTGCGGTAGACCACGAAAACGCGGTGGCCCTCCATCATCATGGTGGTCCAGTGGGTCTCGTCGGCCGGGGCGAGCTCGGCCATGCTGTCCTCGTCCGCGTCCTCGCCCTGGACGCGCAGGGTCTCGCCCAGGCGCGTGCGCTCGCTGTGGGCCACGATGGTGCCGTCCGGCATGGTCACGGCCACGAACTCGATGTCCGGGCTGCGCGCCATTTCCTCCAGGAGCACCTGGAGGCGCACCCCGGTCTCGCCGCGCATCCCCGTGCGCAGGGAGCTCTCAAAGGCCATGATGAGCGAGGAGCCCTTCTCGGCGAGCAGGTTCGCCATGGCCTCCTCGCTGCGGCGGATGGAGAGATAGGTCACGAGGGCCACCGCGAGGATGAGGATGAGGGCGGCGCTCCCGAGTATCCAGCCGAGCGGCATGGAAAGCGCGGGGTTGCGCGCGGGGGGAGCGCCCACCACCATGCGGGCGCTCCCCTGCCGGCCCTTGCGTCCGGAAGCGGCGGACGCGCCCGCAGCTCCGGGCACGGCGTCCGGCGCGGCCTGCGCGGCGACCCAGGCGTCCCTGATGTGGCCCGCGCCCGAAAGGCCGGCCGCGGCCTCTTGCTCTGCTCTCATGTGTGGAGTATAGCCGGGGGCCCTTCTGCTGTCACTCTCGGCGGCCCAACTTTTTGGGCGGATTTTCGCACGTTTCTTGCATACCACTTATAATGACCATGGGCCGCCGTGCCATAACATAGGCCCCCATCCGCAATGAATCTCCCTTTTGCCGTACCTTCCGCGGTACGCATGAAGAATAGCGCCATGTCCACATTCCCCCGATGTATGCTCCTTGCGGCCGTCCTGCTCGCCGCGGCGACCTGCCCCGATGTCTGCTCCACCGGCGCGGCCGCGCCGCGCGCCGCCCAAGCCACTCGCACAACGGATGAGGCTGACGGCCACGATCTCTCCCCGGAGCGGGAGGGGCGCTACACGCGCTCCGTCATCCAGTGGCTCCAGACGCTGCCTCCCCGGCAGCGGCAGCAGGCGCGGAAGATCCTCCAGGAGGCCCATCCCGACGTGCATGTGCTGCGCGTGCGCATCCGCGAAACCAAGGCCCGGCTGGAGGGCCTCGCCTTTGACAGCGACACCCCCACGGACACCCTGCCGCGCTTGGGCCTGGAACTCCAGATGCTCCGCAACAGGCTGCGCAAGCGCCTGCAGGAAATCAGCGACCAGTTGCGCACCGAGGTGGGCGTGCCCATGGGGCCCATCGCCGAGGAAGGCTACTGGCTCAATCCTGGCGGCGACGAAGCCCCGGCCTCTCCCGGAACGCCCGTCTCCGCGCCCGCGGGGCGCTGAAGCGCCGCTGGCCCCCCGGCCTTCGCCGGCAGGCACTTTTCTTAAAGAAGAACCAAGACGCCCCACGGGGCGTCTTTTGATTTAAGGGCGTCCCAAGCCCGGGGAGGCCAGGGCCCGGCCACCCGCCGCCTCATTTCTGTACACATGGATGATATTTTTACAGGCCTTTTGTACAGATGTATAAAAACCATACAACGCGCCCACTCGTTCCTGAACCCCACGGGGGATAAAAAATAAAAAAATATTCAATATCAATAAGTTATAATATAAAAACAATGTTGGCACGCGGGATGCTATAAGAAAGGGCAAGAGCGCACCGGAACGGGGCGCGAGAAAAACTGAAGAGAGCTTGAAAGAAACCCGGGACCCACCAAGGCCCAAGCGGCCCGGAGACCGGATGAGATATATCGCGGATGCAGGGCATGTGCCCGCAACCCCCCAAAACTCTTTTTCTCCGCCACCGGCGGTCAACATATAGGCAGACCAGCGAGGCGCGCATGAAGCAAATTTCCGCGGCGGCCTGAGCCCCCATCAGGGACGCGGCGATTTTACCCCCCAACCTTCCTCCCTTACAGAACACTCTCTGAACCCCCATCAGAACATCCTCCCTCCCTGCGGCCACCGTCCCCCCGGTGGCCGCACCTTCATTTAACC
>CAMWTD010000048.1 GCA_947177085.1 uncultured Desulfovibrio sp. | reverse complement strand
GACCGCCTGTGCCCGGCCGCGATGGAATCCTATGACCAAGACGCAAGAACGCCCGCCCCGCAACGCCGTCATCCCTGAGATCCTTGAGGACGATCCGCGCCCGGACGCAGCCGAAAGCTCCGCTTCCGGGGATGTCTCCGTCGAGGTTCCTGAGGACGAGGGCGAGATTCTCGACCTCGACGAGGAGGACGGCCTTTCTCTCGACGAGGACCCGCTGGACGACAGCGGCCCCGAGGCCCTCCCCGAAGAAAGCGCCGACGGCGCGCGCGACCGCCTGCCCCTGCGCCGCGCCCCGCACCTGCCTTCGCCCGCGGCCGCGCGCGACAGCCTCCAGCTCTATCTGCGCGAGGTGAGCCGTTTTCCCCTGCTCAAGCCCGAGGAGGAGCACGAGCTCGCCGTGCGCGTGCGCGACGCCAATGACCCCGATGCGGCCTTCCGTCTCGTTTCCTCCCACCTGCGCCTTGTGGTGCGCATCGCCATGGACTTCCAGCGCCGCTGGATGCAGAACGTGCTGGACCTCGTGCAGGAGGGCAATGTGGGCCTCATGCGGGCCGTCAACAAGTTCGACCCGGACAAGGGCATCAAGTTCTCCTACTACGCCTCTTTCTGGATCAAGGCCTATATCCTCAAGTTCATCATGGACAACTGGAGGATGGTCAAGATCGGCACCACCCAGGTGCAGCGCAAGCTCTTCTACAATCTCAACCGGGAGCGGCAGAAGCTCATCGCCCAGGGCTACGACCCGGACGCCGCCATGCTCTCGGAGCGCCTCGGCGTGAGCGTGGAGCAGGTCAACGAGATGGACCAGCGCCTCGCCTCCACCGACCTTTCGCTCAATGTGCAGGTCGGCGACGAGACGGGCGGCGCCACGCGCATGGACTTTCTCCCCGCGCTCGACCAGGGCGCGGAGGAACGCCTCGCCTCCGTTGAAGTGGCGGAGCTCGTGCGCGCGCAGCTCAAGACCATCCTGCCCAAGCTCAACGACAAGGAACACTATATCCTGCGCCACCGGCTGCTCACCGACGAGCCCGTGACCTTGCGCGAAATCGGTGAACGCTATAATATCACCCGCGAGCGCGTGCGCCAGCTCGAAGCGCGCCTGCTGGAAAAAATCCGCCAGCACATCACGCTCGACGTCAAGGATTTTTCGCAGGATTGGATCCAGTCCTGACCGCGCGTATGGCACGCGGCATCCAGGAACAAGCCAGCCGGGAAGGCGCGCACCCTGATGAAACTGCCACGGAATGCTCTCCGTACCCTTGTTGGGCCCGTGCTCGGCGCGGCGGCGCGCCTGCTTCCAGCGCGGTTTTGCGCGCTCGTGTTTTGCGCGTGCCTGCTGGCGGGATGCGGAGGCAATGACCAGGCATCCACGACCGCTGGCGACAAGCACAAGGAAGCCGCCTCCACACAGGCGGAAGACCGCGATATTGCCGCCACTGTGGAAGCCGCCACGCGCATCCTGAAAGAAACGCCCCGCCAGAAGGCCCTGCCGCCCATCCAGGTGCGCCCGGTGGAACGTGAGCTTTCCCCCGACGCCCTCGGGCTCTATGCCTATCTGCGCGCGGTGCGCGCCATCCTCGACGAGGATGAAGCCGCCCTGCTTGAGGCCGCACTGGTTGCCGCCGAAGCCTCCACAGCCGCCACTCCCGTGGCCGCGTCCACCGCGCCAGCCACCGAACCCGCGGCCCCGGCCGCAAGGGCCGGTGCGCCCGCAACTTTTTCCGCCCGTGGAGAGGCGGACCAGGTCTGGCCCACGCAAGTCTGGCTTGACGGGGGCGTCTGGCTCATGAGCCGCAAGTCGCCCAATGCCGTCACTTATCTCGAACAGGCCCTCAAGGCGCAGCCCGAAGACCTTTCGCTCAATCTTCTCCTTGCCGAGGCGCTGGGAGAGCACGGCATGGCCGGGCGCGGCGTCAAGCTCATGCGCGCCTATCTGGCCAGGCATCCCGGCACGCTGGACGCGCGCCTGGAGCTTGCGCTCCTCCTCGTCAAGGAGCATGAGTTCAGCGAGGCGGAAAAACTCCTCACGGACATCCCCGCCAAGGAGCGCACCCCCCTCGTGGAGTACTATCACGCCAAGGCGCTGGCGGGCATGGAGCGCAAGGCCGAGGCCATCCCGCTTCTCCGCCGCTCGGTGCGCGGCATGCCGGACTTTGTGGAGGCCCTCGCGGAGCTCGCCTTCCTGCTGGAACAGGAGGGGGAACTGCGCGAGGCGCGCAGCACCTATGAAAAGCTCGCCAAGTTCCAATTTTCGCCCCAGGATGTCTCCCTCAGGCTCGTGAACCTCTCCCTCAGGCTCAAGCAGCCGGAAAAGGCCCTCCAGTACATCAACCAGGGGCCCGATACCATCCCCTTCAAGCTCACGGCCGTGACCATGCTCATGGACGCGCGCCATTATCTTCAGGCGGAGCGGCTGCTCAAGCAGCTCACCACGCGCGAGGGCGCGCCGGACGACGTTTACCTGCTCCTGGCGGACCTCGCCTATGAGCAGCGTCGCGACCTCAACATGGCCCTCTCCTGGCTGGACAAAATCCCCGCCGGGAGCCCCATTGCCGTACGCGCCCGCCTGCTCCGCGTGCAGTTGCTCGCCGAGGCGGGCAAGCCCGATGCGGCGCTCGCGCTCGCGCGCGAAAGCCACAAGGATTTCCCACGGGCGGCCGAGCTGCGCGATGCGGAGATCCGCCTGCTCGCGCGCCAGAAACAGATGGACGAGGCCCTTGCCGCAGCCCGCAAAGCGGCCGCCGAATGGCCGGACAATACCGACCTCGCCTTCCTTTTGGGCTCGCTGCTGGATGAAAACGGCAAGAAGCAGGAAGCCCTCACGGTCATGGAAGACATCCTGAAAAAGCAGCCGGACAACTTCCAGGCACTGAATTATGTGGGCTACAGCCTCGCCGAGCAGAACCGCGAGCTCGACCGGGCGCTCCAGCTCCTCACGCGCGCCGATGCCCTCGCGCCGGACCAGTCCTATATCATCGATTCTCTGGCCTGGGCGCTTTTCCGCGCGGGCAAGGCCGAGGAAGCCCTCACCAAGATACGGCGCGCCGTGAGCCTCGAGGGCCCGGTGGACGCGACCATCTGGGAGCATTATGGCGACATCGCTCGCCATCTGGGTCATACAGCGGAAGCGCGCCGCGCCTATCAGAAGGCGCTTGACCTCAAGCCCGCCAATGCCGATGCATTGCGGCAAAGGCTCGCCCATCCATGAAAAAGCTCGTCCTCCTCTGCATGGTCCTTCTTCTCTGCGCCTGTGCGAAGCAGCCGACCACGCCGGGCACGCCCAGCGGCGAAGGCAGCGAGGCGCTTGCCCAGCGCTGGCAGGCATATACCAGGGGCGGCGCTGGGGCGGAGGCGCCCTACCGCCTTCAGTTGAGCCTGCGTTTCGGCGAGGAGGGCAATACGCGGCGCGTGACGGCGCTTCTTTGGGGCAATGGCGACCGCGAACTCAGGCTTGACGTCATGGCCGGGGTGGGAACCGTCGTCGCCAAGATTCTGGAGGACGGCGAGCACTTCCTTGTCTATGCGCCGCTGGAAAACAAGGCCTATTTCCACCAGGGCGCGACCAGCCCCCTGCTCAGGGTGGGCGTGCCCGTGCCCTTCGGCCTTGCGCGGCTGACGGCCCTGCTCACGGGGCAGTACGCCGCTGCCTTTGGTGACGCCTATTCCGGGGCCGACATGCTTGCGGACGGCAATGCCCAATATGCGCTGGAAGGAAAGCCCGGCGGCCTGTTGACGCTGGATGCCGCCGGCCTGCCCGTGGCGTGGCGTGAAGGCAAGGCCGACGGCTGGCGTATGGAAATCGTCTATGACGAGGCTGCCCCGCCGCTGCCCCGCCGGCTTTCCCTCACCCATGCCAAGGGCCAGCGCGCCATCCTGCTTGTCAAGGAAAGGGAAATGCCCGGAACCCCCTTTACCGGGGACCAGATGCGACTTACCTTGCCCGAAGGCGCGCCCCTGCTCCCGCTTTCCCAGTATCGCGCGCCCAAATCCTGAACCGCAGGCGGCGGTTCGGGGCACACGCGCAAAGGAGTCTCCATGCCCGTTGTCCACTTGGCTTCGGACCATGCCGGTCACGCGCTCAAGGACCTGATCGCGCGCGAGTTGCCGCGCCTCGGCTTCACTGTCACCGATCACGGGACCGATTCGTGCGAGAGCTGCGATTATCCCGAGTTCGCGCACAAGCTCTGCGACGCGGTGCTTGCCGAAAAGGGCCGCGGCATCCTCGTCTGCGGCAGCGGCATCGGCATGTCCATGGCCGCCAACCGTCATGACGGCATCCGCGCGGCGCTCTGCGCCACGGAGCTGCATGCGCGCCTGAGCCGCCTCCACAATGACGCCAATGTGCTTTGCCTGGGCGCGCGCATCACGGGCGACGAGCTTGCGCTCGCCATCGTTGCGGCCTTCCTTGAAACCTCCTTTGAGGGCGGCCGCCACCAGCGGCGCATCGACCAGATCACGCCCCGCGCCTGAGCGGACACCGTGGCCGCCAGCGCGGCCGGAAGGATCTTCATGCAACTTTACAACACCCTCGGACGCCGCAAGGAAGAATTTGTGCCGGTGCGTCCGGGCAAGGCCCATATCTATGTCTGCGGCATCACCGCCTATGACTATTGCCATATCGGCCACGCGCGCTCGGCCATCGTCTTTGACATCCTGGTGCGCCAGCTCCGCCATATGGGGCTGGAGGTGCTCTTCGTCCGCAACTTCACGGACGTGGACGACAAGATCATCCGCCGCGCCGAGGCCGAGGGCCGCGACTGGCGCGAGATTGCGGCAACCTATATGGCGGCTTTCCATGAAGATATGGACCGCCTGGGGGTGCTTCGCGCGGACCTTGAGCCCCGCGCCACGGACACCATCCCCCAGATTGAGGATCTCTGCTCGCGGCTCATCGCCGAGGACAAGGCGTATGCCACGCCGTCGGGCGACGTCTATTTCCGGGTGCGTTCCTACACGCCCTACGGCAAGCTCTCACGGCGCAGTCTCGACGAGCTCATGGCCGGCGCGCGCGTGGCCCCTGGCGAAGAAAAGGAGGATCCCCTCGATTTCGCCCTCTGGAAGGCGGCCAAGCCCGGCGAACCCTCGTGGCCGAGCCCCTGGGGCCCGGGACGCCCTGGCTGGCACATCGAGTGCTCGGCCATGAGCCAGCCCTTCCTTCCGCTGGATATCCACGGCGGGGGCCAGGATCTCATCTTTCCGCATCACGAAAACGAGATCGCCCAGACAGAGGCCGTGTGCCACTGCGAGCTCGCCCGCTTCTGGGTGCACAACGGCTTTGTGCAGATCAACCAGGAAAAGATGTCCAAATCGCTGGGCAATTTCACCACCATTCGCGACATCCTGCGCGACTACCTGCCGGAGAGCCTGCGCTTCTTCCTGCTCGGCAAGCATTACCGCAGCCCCATCGACTTCAGCCCCGAGGGCATGGATGATGCGGAAAAGGGCCAGCAGCGCGTCTATATGGCGTTGCGCGATGCGGCGCGGGCGCTCTTGCGAAGCTCGTGGAAAAATACAGCGCTTCCGGCGGGCCTGCGCGAGGAATGGGACGGCCTGCGCGCCGCCGTCTCGGCCGCGATGGATGACGACCTCAATACGGCCCAGGCCCTCGGTCATATCTTCTCCCAGGTGCGCATCGTGAACCGCCTGCTGGAGGACAAGGCCCTGCGCGCTGCCCGGGCGACTGGTGATATTCTGGAGGATTTCCTCTCCCGGGCCCGTGAGTGGCAGACGCGCTTCGGCCTCTTCGGGCAGGAGCCCGACGCCTTCCTTGCGGACCTGCGCGCCGTGCGCGCCCGCCGCCGCAACATCGACGTCGCCCATGTGGAGGAACTGCTCGCCAAGCGCGCGGACGCCCGCGCGGCCAAGGACTTTGCCGGGTCCGACGCCCTACGCGGGGAGCTGGCCCGATTGGGCGTGAGCGTACGCGACACCCCCCAGGGCCAAGAGTGGGATCTCGAGTAAAGCCCGCGCCGTCCACACCGCACACCTGACACAAGGAATCCATGCGCTTTTCCCGCCGAACGTTTCGCCGCCTGACGGCCATCCTCGCCATCCTCGTCCTGCTTGTGCCGCTGGCCTTTCCGCCGCAGGCCCGGGCATTCTTCTTCGGGGGCGTCTCGCTCAAGGACGAGAAGGAAATGGGTCACAAGTTCGACGTCATGGTGCGTTCGCACCTGCCCATCGTCGAGGACCCGGAAGTAAGCCAGTATGTGGCCGATGTTGTGAAACGGCTCGTCAGGGCCATCCCGCCCCAGCCCTTTGACTTCACCTCCTCGGTGGTGCTCCACAACGCCCTCAACGCCTTTGCCGTGCCAGGCGGCTATGTCTTTGTCTTTACGGGCATGATCATGAACCTCGAGCGCGAAGAGGAACTCGCCGGCGTGCTCGCGCATGAGCTCGCCCACGTGACGCAGCGCCACGTGGCCTCGCGGCTGGAACGCGCCCAGTACCTCACCCTGGGTTCGCTGCTGGTGGCTGTGGCGGGCGTGGCTCTCGGCGGTCCCGCAGCCGGGGCCGCCGCCGTGAGCGCCGCCGGGGCGAGCCAGTCGGCCATGCTCAATTATAGCCGCATTGATGAAAGCGAGGCCGACCACATCGGGCTGCAATATCTCACCGCAGCCGGTTATCCGCCGTCCGGCATGGTCGGCGGTTTCAAGGTGCTGCGCCACAAAAACTGGATGAGCGGTATCAATATCCCCACCTATCTTTCCACCCACCCCGCCATCGGCGACCGCGTCAACGGCCTTCAGGCGCGCATCGAGACGCTTCCCGCGTCCGTGCGCAACCGCAAAAGCGACAATCGTCGTTTCCAGCGGGTCAAGACGCTCCTCTGGGCGCGCTATGGCGACGAACAGGCGGCCTTGCAGCGTTTTTCGGGCAACGACGGCCTCTCCCGGATGGGGCGCGGCATCGTGCTGGCGCGCCAGAACCGCGTCGCCGAGGCCGCGCAGGCCTTTGACGCGGCCCTGGCCGCGGCCCCACATGACCCGCTGGTGCTGCGCGAGGCCGGGGCCTTCCACTACCGCAAGGGCAGCATGGATCGCGCCGAGCCCCTGCTGGCCGAGGCCATGCGCCGGGATCCCAAGGATTATATGGCGTCCTTCTTTTATGCGCGCCTCCTGGACGAGACCGGGCGGCAGGCGCAGGCCGGGCGCTATTATACGGATGTGCTGCGCCATGTGCCGCAGGATCCGGAAGTCCACCAGGCCTACGCGCGCTCCCTCGGGACGGCCGGAAAGACCGCTGATGCCTATATCCACATGGCCTACAGCGCTCTCTACGCCAATAACCGCAAACTCACCGAGCGCTATTTCAACCAGGCCAAGGCCCTGGCGGCCAAGGCGTCGGACAGGCGCGCCTTCCAGCGGCTGGAGGCCGCCTATCGCGAGCGCAAGGAAATCTGGGAAAAGAGCTGATGATGGAAACGCATGCCACAACCATCCTCGCCGTGAAAAAGCAGGGCCAGGTCGCCATGGCGGGCGACGGACAGGTGACGCTCGGGCAGAGCATGGTCATGAAACACACGGCCCACAAGGTGCGCCGCCTCCATGAGGGGCGCGTGCTCGCCGGTTTTGCGGGGGCCACGGCCGACGCCTTCACCCTGTTCGAGCTCTTCGAGGCCAAGCTCAAGGAAATGCGGGGCAATCTCCTGCGCGCGGCCGTGGAGATGACCAAGGAGTGGCGCAAGGACAAATACCTGCGCAAGCTCGAGGCCATGCTCCTGCTCGCCGATGCCGAGCACCTGCTCCTCCTCTCCGGCACGGGCGACGTCATCGAGCCCGACGACGACGTGGCGGCCATCGGCAGCGGCGGCCCCTATGCGCTGGCCGCGGCGCGGGCCCTCATGCGCCACAGCGACCTGGACGCAGCCAGCGTTGCGCGCGAGGCCATGGCCATCGCCGCAGAGATCTGCGTCTATACCAATGACCGCCTGACCCTGGAAACCCTGTGACCCGGCTGCGCGCGGGCTGCAAGGTAAATCTCGGCCTGCGCATCCTCGGGCGCAGGCCGGACGGCTACCATGAACTGGATTCCGTGTTCTGGCCGCTGCCCGAGCCCTGCGACGACATCTTTATCCGCGAACGGCAGAAACCCGGCATCAGCGTCGTGTGTGACGCCCCGGGCATCGACCCCGCGCGCAATACCCTGACCACGGCCCATGCCGCCTTCGCCGCGCTTGCCGGCGGCGCGCCCGGCCTTGAGGTTAGGCTCGTGAAGCGCATCCCCTCGGGCGCGGGTCTCGGCGGGGGCCGCAGCGATGCGGCGGCGCTCCTCCTCTGGCTCAATTCCCTTCTTCCCGAACCGCTTCCGCATGAGAAGCTCACGCGTGCGGCCGTGGCCGTGGGCGCGGACGTGCCCTTCTTTCTTAATCCGCGCCCGAGCCGCGTTGGCGGCATCGGCGAAGTGGCGGAGCCGCTCGCCGGAACGCTGCCGCCGCTTTTTCTCGTCCTCGTCTGCCCGGACATCCATGTGGCGACCGGGGAGGCGTTTGGCCGTCTGGATGAGCTGCGCGCCGCGGACGCCCCCCCCGGGGCCGCCGGCGCGCCCCAAAACAGCTTGACAAAGGCCGCGCGCGCGGCTAATGGAAATCGTCTTATTGGAGCGGCGCGTCTTGACCTCGCCAATGACCTTGAGGCCGCCGTCTTTCCCCGGCATCCGCAGCTTGCCGAACTCAAGGCAAGGCTCCGCGGCCTCGGGGCGCTGGCGGCCAGCATGTCCGGCAGCGGCTCAAGCGTGTTCGGGCTTTTCGCGGCGCAGGCCGCGGCCAGGGATGCTGCGGCACGGTTGCGCGGGCAGTATCCGCGCGTCTATTGCCAGGCGCTGGGAAATGCTGGGATGTAGCCAAGTGGTAAGGCAACGGGTTTTGGCTCCGTCATCCGAAGGTTCGAGCCCTTCCATCCCAGCCAATGAGCGGCAGCGCCGGATGACCACTGTCGGTTTTTGAACGGATTTGCCAAGGCGGCTCCATGTTCAGCGACCTGAAAATCGTCACGGGTTCCTCAAATCCCGAGCTCGCCCGGTCCATCTGCGACCACTTGGGCTGCCAGCTCACCCCAACGCTTGCCACCACCTTCAGCGACGGCGAACTGCGCATCGAAATCGGCGACAATGTGCGCGAGGACGATGTCTTTGTCGTGCAGCCCACCTGCCCGCCGGACGTGAACCGCAACGTCATGCAGCTCTGCCTCATGATGGACGCCCTGAAGCGCGCGAGCGCCGGGCGCATCACCGCGGTCATCCCTTACTATGCCTATGCCAGGCAGGACAGAAAGGTCAGCCCGCGCGCGCCCATCAGCGCCAAGATGGTGGCGGATTTCATCAGCGTGGCCGGGGCGGACCGCGTGGTCACCATCGACCTGCACGCCGGGCAGATCCAGGGCTTCTTCAACTGCCCGGTGGACAATCTTTTCGCCGTGCCCGTCATGATGGACAGCCTGCGCGATCTGCATACCGACAATATCGTGATTGTCTCGCCGGATGCGGGCGGCGTGGAGCGCGCCCGGGCCTATGCCAAACGCCTCAACGCGCCTCTCGCCATCGTGGACAAGCGGCGCGACAAGCCCAACCAGGCGCAGGCCATGCACGTCATCGGCGATGTGGAGGGCAAGGTCGCCATCGTGGTGGACGACATGATCGATACCGCGGGAACCCTCTGCGCCGGGGCCGAGGTGCTCCTCAACTACGGGGCCACGCGCATCGTGGCCTGCGCCACGCATCCCGTGCTTTCCGGGCCGGCCATTGACCGCATCAACGCGACGGACGCCCTTTCGCAGGTCATCGTGACGGACACCATCCCTCTCGGCGACAAGCTGGAGCGCTGCCCCAAGCTCAAGGTGGCATCCGTGGCCGCGCTTCTCGGCAAGACCATCCATAATATCCACACAGGGTCCTCGGTGAGCGTGCTCTTCGTGTAGCATGACGGGGAAATCTTCAGGATGAACAATTTCCGCACGTTTCGGCGGTCAGCAAGGAGAGCGAGATGAGCATCGAAAAAACATTGAATGTGCAGAAGCGTGACGCCCACGGCAAAGGTCCCGCCGGGCGTCTGCGTTCCAAGGACCTTGTGCCCGGAATCTTCTATACGGCCAAGGGCGAAAACATCATGGTGCAGGCCCCCACGCTGCCGCTGGAAAAACTTTATGAATCCGTGGGCCACACCACGGTGTTCAATCTCGAGATCGACAACAACGGCACGAAGGAAGTGCATCCCGTGCTCATCTGGCAAGTGCAGCGCCATCCCTACAAGAACTGCTTCCTGCATATCGACTATTATGGCGTGGATCTCGACAAGGAAGTCAAGGTCGATGTGCCGCTGGAATTTGTGGGCGTCGCCAAGGGCACCAAGCTCGGCGGCGTCATCGAGACCTATCGCGAGAACGTGCGCCTTGCGAGCAAGCCCATGGACATGCCGCAGAAGGTCGTGGTGGACGTGACGGACATGAATATCGGCGACACCATTTCCGTGGCCGACCTCAAGCTGCCTGAGAATGTCTCGGCCGTGCATGACCGCAATTTCGCCATCGTCAGCGTGCTCGCCAAGAGCAAGGACGATGCGGCCGAGGAAGGCGAGGGCGAAGCCGCCGCCGAATAGGCTTTGCCGGCGCGGGCAGGCGCGCCCTGGGTCAGCGCCGCCAGTGCTGTGGCACGCGCTTGCGGAACCAGTCAACAGAACGGGGCCGGCCC
>CAMWTD010000047.1 GCA_947177085.1 uncultured Desulfovibrio sp. | reverse complement strand
TTTTTCTCTGACGCAGCAAGCAGCAAAAAGGCTGTTTTTGACGGATAATTTCGGCATTACAGATGCAGCACAGACCCCGCCAAATCAAGACAGGGCATCGGCGCATTTCCCCGCTTCCATGCGCACACGCGGCCTACGGCTCGCCGGCCACGTCGGCGGCAAGGGCCGCGCCGAGCTCGCGGGCGCGGCGGCAGTCGATGGGGAACTCCGTCTCGCGCTGGCGCGCCTTCTCCGCCTCGGAAAAGACCTCCATCTTGTACTTGGAATAGTCCTTGAACTGGTAGGTGTCGCACACATAGAGCTTGCGCGGCTCGTGGCCAAAGCAGCGGCCCACGAAGGATTCCATGGGCGCGAGCCGCTCGGGGTACTGCATGCGCTCCATGCGGTCGTGCGGCACGTTCATGGTGTAGACAAAGGCCGTGCGCAGCTTCTTGGGCGCGAGCGAGCTGTAGTCCTTGTCATAGACGAAAAGCGGGAACAGCAGGCGCTCGAGGAAGCAGCGCATCATGCCCGTGATGTCGCTGAAATAGATGGGCGAGGCGATGACGAGCGCGTCCGCCTGCAGGATGTTGGGGAGCAGCGGCCCGAGCTGGTCCTTGACGGCGCAGCGGCCATAGGAAGGGCCGCCCAGGCGCTTGCACTCGAAACAGCTTACGCAGCCCTTGTACGTGAGGCTGTAGAGGTCGATCTTTTCCGTGAGCGCGTCGTCCCGGCTTTCGGCGAAGCCGTCGAGCACATTCTGGAGGATGGTGCCCGTGTTCCAGTTGGTGCGCGGGCTGCCGTTGATGCCATAAATCTGCATGTCTGCCTCCTTGGGATGATGGTGGCTTCCAGTATCCCCGTAAATCGGCCCGCTGTAAAGGGCGCGGGGAGGCCCTCCCGCACGGGTCCCCCCGTCCGCACTTGCGGCTTGACCGCGGGGCCGGCACAACGTAAAAAAGGCTGTTTGCCCACCTGCGCGGCGGCTTCGGACGCCCGCGCGTTCCTCATCGCAGGAGAATCCATGCCCAAGCGTACGGACCTTCACAAGATCCTCGTCATCGGCGCGGGCCCGATCATCATCGGCCAGGGCTGCGAGTTCGACTATTCCGGCTCGCAGGCCGTCAAGGCCCTCAAGGAGGAGGGGTACGAGGTCGTCCTCGTCAACTCCAACCCGGCCACCATCATGACCGACCCGCAAATGGCCGACGCCACCTATGTGGAACCCATCGAGCACGACACGCTCGCCGCCGTCATCCGCAAGGAGCGGCCGGACGCGCTGCTTCCCACCCTCGGCGGGCAGACGGCCTTGAACGCCGCTCTTGAGCTGTTCAAGAGCGGCGTTTTGGCGGAATACGGCGTGGAAATCATCGGCGCGCGCGCCGAGGTCATCGAAAAGGCCGAGAGCCGCGAGCTCTTCCGCGAGGCCATGGAAAACATCGGCCTCAAGATGCCGGCCAGCGGCATCGCCCACAACATGGACGAAGTCCGCCAGCTTGGGAATGTCCTGCCCTTCCCGCTCATCGTGCGCCCGGCCTTCACCCTGGGGGGCACGGGCGGCGGCGTGGCCTACAACCTCGAGGATCTGGAGGTCGTGGCCGCGCGCGGTCTTTCCGCCAGCCCCACCTCCGAGGTCATGATCGAGCAGAGCGTGCTCGGCTGGAAAGAAATCGAAATGGAGGTCATGCGCGACCAGAAGGACAACTGCGTCGTCATCTGTTCCATCGAGAATTTCGACCCCATGGGCGTGCACACGGGCGACTCCATCACCGTGGCCCCGGTGCAGACCCTCTCCGACGCCGAATACCAGAAGGTGCGCGACGCCTCCATCGCCATCATGCGCGAGATCGGCGTGGAAACCGGCGGCAGCAACGTGCAGTTCGGCATCAATCCCGCGGACGGGGACATGGTGGTCATCGAGATGAACCCCCGCGTCTCGCGCTCCTCGGCGCTGGCCTCCAAGGCCACGGGCTTCCCCATCGCGAAGATCGCGGCCAAGCTCGCCGTGGGCTACACCCTGGACGAGCTCGCCAACGACATCACGCGCGAGACCGTGGCGAGCTTCGAGCCGGCCATCGACTATGTGGTGCTCAAGGTGCCGCGCTTCACCTTCGAGAAGTTCCCGGGCGCCAGGGACGAGCTCACCACCTCCATGAAGAGCGTGGGCGAGGCCATGAGCATCGGCCGCACCTTCAAGGAGGCCCTGCAGAAGGGCCTGCGCTCCATGGAGATCGGCGCGCCGGGCCTGGGCTGGAACTTCCGCGCCGAGACCCCCCCGGTGGACGAGATCATGGAGAAGCTGCGCACCCCCAATTCGCGCCGCATCTTCTACCTGCGTCAGGCCCTTATCGCCGGCGTGAGCGAGGAGGACATCTTCGCCGCCTCGGCCATCGACCCCTGGTTCATCCGCCAGCTCAAGGACATCGTGGACATGGAGGCCAAATCCGCGATTTCGGCCTCGCCAACGACATGACGCCGGGCAACCCGGAGCTCGCCGAGATCCTCCGCATCGCCAAGGAATACGGCTTTTCCGACCGCCAGCTCGCCGAAATGTGGAAGCGCCCGGAGGCGGACATCCGCCGCCTGCGCAAGGATTTCGGCATCCTGCCCACCTATTATCTCGTGGACACCTGCGCGGCCGAGTTCGAGGCCTACACCCCCTACTTCTACTCCACCTACGAAACCGGGGACGAGATGCAGGTGAGCGACCGGCGCAAGGTGCTCATCCTCGGCGGCGGCCCCAACCGCATCGGCCAGGGCATCGAGTTCGACTACTGCTGCTGCCACGCCTCCTTCGCCCTGCGCGACGCGGGCATCATGGCCATCATGGTCAATTCCAATCCCGAGACCGTCTCCACGGACTATGACACGTCCGACCGGCTCTATTTCGAGCCGCTCACCTTCGAGGACGTGATGAACATCGTGGAGAAGGAAAAGCCCGAGGGCGTCATCGTGCAGTTCGGCGGGCAGACGCCGCTCAACCTGGCCGTGCCGCTCATGCGCGCGGGCGTGCCCATCCTCGGCACTTCGCCCGACGCCATCGACCGGGCCGAGGACCGCGAGCGCTTCCAGGCGCTCATCGAGAAGCTCGGCCTGCTCCAGCCGCCCAACGGCACGGCCATGGACCTCGAGCAGGCCCTGGAAGTGGCCGAGCGCATCACCTACCCGGTGGTCGTGAGGCCGAGCTATGTGCTCGGCGGCCGGGCCATGGCCGTGGTGTACGACGCCGCGGAGCTCACGGACTATTTCCGCGAGCAGGTCCCGGAAAAGCCCGAACACCCCATCCTCATCGACAAGTTCCTCGAACACGCCATCGAGGTGGACGTGGACGCCCTCTCGGACGGCAACGAGGTCTATGTTGCCGGCATCATGGAGCATATCGAGGAGGCGGGCATCCACTCGGGCGACTCGGCCTGTGTGCTGCCCTCCTTCTCGCTCTCCTACGACCATGTGGCCAACATCGCCGCCCAGGCCGAGGCGCTGGCCCGCGAGCTCAAGGTGGTTGGGCTCATGAACATCCAGTTCGCCATCAAGGGGGACGACATCTATATACTGGAGGTCAATCCCCGCGCCTCGCGCACCGCGCCCTTCGTCTCCAAGGCCACGGGCGTGCCGCTGCCCTATCTCGCCACCCAGGTCATGCTCGGCAAGACGCTGGACGAGCTCGACCCCTGGAGCCTCCGGCGCGGCGGCTTCACCTGCGTCAAGGAAGCGGTGATGCCCTTCCAGCGCTTCCCCGGGGTGGACATCATCCTCGGGCCCGAGATGCACTCCACGGGCGAGGTCATGGGCATGGGCGCGGACTTCGCCGAGGCCTTCCTCAAGAGCCAGATAGCGGCCGGGCAAAGGCCCCCGCGCTCGGGCAAGGTCTTCCTCTCGGTCAATGACCGGGACAAGCCCTATGTGGCCGACGTGGCGCGGCTCTTCGCGGACCTGGGCTTCGATTTGCTCGCCACGCGCGGCACGGCCAAGGTGCTCCGCGAGGGCGGCCTTGAGGTGGAGGAAGTGCGCAAGGTCTACGAGGGACGGCCCAATATCGTGGACCTCATCATCAACCACGAGATCGCGCTGGTCATCAACACGGCCTCGGGCAAGAACACGGCCAGGGATTCCAAGGCCATCCGTCGCGCGGCTCTCACCTGGAAGGTGCCCTACTGCACCACCCTGGCCGCGGCCCGGGCCACGGCCACGGCGCTGGCCGCCGGGCGCGACGTTGACCATGTGGAAACCCTTCAGGAATACTATGCGCGGGATGCGCGGGGGCAGGAATGAAAGCGGTCCTGGTGCTGGAAGACGGCTTCGCGCTGGAGGGGCAATCCTTCACGGGCGATTTTGAGACGGGCGGTGAGGTCATCTTCACCACGGGCATGACCGGCTACCAGGAGGTGCTCACCGACCCCTCCTATACCGGGCAGATGGTCTGCATGACCTACCCGCTCATGGGCAATTACGGCATCACCGCCGAGGACATGGAATCGGCCGGCATCCACGCCGAGGCCTTCCTTGTCAAGGAATGCTGCAAGGAGCCCTCCAACTGGCGCTCTGTCATGTCCCTGCCGGACTTTCTCATGAAGCACGGCACGCCGGGCGTGGAGGGGCTGGACACGCGCGCGCTCACCCGGCATCTGCGCCTCAACGGCGCCATGCGCGGCATCATCTCCACGCGCGAGAAGGACAGGGAGGCCCTGCGTGAGAAGGCCCTCGGCCTGCCCACCATGAAGGGGCGCAACCTCGTGCCGCGCGTGGCGGCCACCGGGCCCTACGCCTGGCACGACAACGCGCCCCGCCCCGTGAGCCTCGGGCCGGACGGTTCCTATGCCTGGCGCGGCACGGGGCTTCCGCTCGTGGTCTACGACTACGGCATCAAGTGGAACATCCTGCGGCATCTCGTGGCCGCGGGCTTCGAGCCGCTGGCCGTGCCGCCGGGCTTCACAGCCCAGGCGGTGCGGGCCACGGGCGCGCGGGCGGTCTTTCTCTCCAACGGCCCCGGCGATCCGGCGACACTTGGCGAGGAAATCGCCATCGTGCGCGAGCTCTGCCGCGACATGCCGGTGACCGGCATCTGCCTCGGCCACCAGATCATCGGCCACGCGCTCGGCGCGCATACGGAAAAGCTCAAGTTCGGGCATCACGGCTGCAATCACCCGGTCAAGGACCTGACCACGGGCAAGATCGAGATCTCCTCCCAGAACCACGGCTTCCATGTGGTGCTGGACGGCGTGGCCGATGTGGAGGCGACGCACGTCAACCTCAACGATCACACCCTCGAGGGGCTCAGGCACACGAAGCTCCCCATCATGAGCCTCCAGTACCACCCCGAGGCCGCGGCCGGCCCGCGCGACGGCAATCACCTCTTCCATCGCTTCCGGGAGATGATCGGCAGGGCCACGGGCAACTGAGAGCGCGGGCGAAGGACTTTACAGGCTTCGCGGGCCTGCGCTAGACTCGGCCTTACGGAAAGCACATTGACATTCCGCGCACAGGCGGCAACCCCCCGGGGTTGCCGCTTGCTTTGCGCCACGGAAAACACGGGGCTGCCGGACGCCGCCCCCAGCATTTGCGAGGGACGCATGGACGTTTTCGACCAGGCAACGGAATTGGAGCGCATGGACAGGGAATCCGCCCTGGTGCGGGCGCGCGCCTCCATGGACCGGGGCGGCCCGGAATGGATAGACGGCGTGGCCTGCTGCCGGGAATGCGGCGAGCCCATCCCGCAGAAGCGGCTGGACGCGCTGCCGGGGGTTGGCCTATGCCGCGCCTGCCAGGAGGAGCGCGAGCAGGGGATGCGCTAGGGGCCGGCGGCGGAAGAGGTCAGGTTATGCGACGCAGTTGAAAGACCTTCCTGAAGAAGTCCGTCCGGCGCGCAGCGAAAGACGGAAGCCGATGCCGGAAGCATCCTAAAAACAAGATTTTTAGGTTCCGGCGCGCCAGCCGTTGCCCGGCTTGCCGGGTTTGCGGAGAGCGACAGCGATGACATTGACTGGCTTCGGGGCTCGCTCATTATTGTCTCCATCCCCAGCTTCCTGCGCCGCAACGGCGGAGCAACGCTGTTTTTTGACGGATGCTTTCGGCATTGCATAGGAGCGCAGTCACCCTAGAGGCGCGAAAGCGCAACAACCGCCTCCCCTAAAGAACTGCGCGTTCCCGCCGATAAGACGCGGAGAAGGAGTACCTCCATGCCGCGATTCCCCCATATTTTCTCCCTTGCGCTCCTGCTGGGCCTGGGCCTCATGGCGGGGCGGGCGCAGGCCGCCACCTCCATGGACATGACGGGCTATGACGCCGGGCCGGCCATCATCACGCCGCCCACACCGCAGAACCCGGTGCAGCTTCCGCCGCAGCTTCCCGCCTACCTGCCCAACGGGGCCGTCAACCTCGACGAGGCCTGGATCCAGGACGGCGGCGCGCGCCTCTACTGGAACACCCTGCTCATCCCGCGCCAGCTCAAGATGGCCGGGGCCACCTGGGTGGATCCCGCGCTTGTGCCGCCGCTCTTCGCGCCGCCGCAGCAAAAACAGCCGCGCAAACGCTGGCGCGCCCCCCGCAAGACCGCCGCAAGACCCGTGACCACCGTCAAGGTTCCGGAGGGCGTGGGCTCCACGGCGCTCATCTGCGTGCCCGCGGCCCCGGGCATGATCCCGCTGACGCCGACCGAGGCCCAGACGCCGAGGCCGGCCGCCCCCGCCGCGCCCGTCACGGCAGCGCCCGCCGCCCCGGCGGAACCGGCCAAAGCCGCTGCCGCCGCTCCCGCGGCTCCCGCCGCGCCGAGAGCCCCAGCAGCCCAGGCCCCAACGGATCCCGTGCCTATCCCGCCGCTCCAGTAGCAAGGGCGTGCAGCGAGGCGTTTTTCGGGGCCGGCGGGTTTTTGGCGGCTTTGCGCGAGCCGGGCCCGCGCTTGACGCGGGCCCTTTCGCCGTGTATGTAGCCCCATTCGGCACAGTGCCAGCGCGCGCCCCGACGTCGCTCCCCCTGCTTCGGGGGGCGGCCCTCTTTCGCCGAAACCCGCCGGGCCTGCGCGCCGATGCATCCTCTGAAGGGAGCTGACCATGAAAAGGACATATCAGCCGAGCAAGATCCGCCGTGCACGCAGGCACGGCTTCCTCGCGCGCATGGCCACGCCCGGCGGCCGCGCCATCATCCGCCGCCGTCGCGCCAAGGGCCGCAAGCGCCTGGCCCCCTAGTCCCGGGCGCGGCGGAGCACCCCGTTGCGGCCAGAGGCACAGGACGCCCCTTTTCCGGGCAGTCCCGCGGGCTATCCCAAGGAGGCGAGGGTCCGGCGCAGGGCGGAGTTTTCCGCCTGCTATGAGCGCGGTCGCCGTCTCCACAGCCCGCATTTTCTGCTTTTTTTGCTGCCGGGGGGGCAGGGCCGGCCCCGCACGGGCATGGCGGTTTCCCGCAAGGTGGGCGATGCTGTCACGCGCAACCGCCTGAAGCGCCTGTTGCGGGAATTTTTCCGTCTCCATGCCCGGGCGCTCCCCTGCGGGGACGTGGTGGCCGTGGCCAAGCGCCATGCGGGCGGGGCTCGGCTCAACCTCGCCGCCGTGACCGGGGAGCTTCTGCCGCTCCTGGAAAGACCGCGCAGGCCCCGGGAGGCGCAGGGCGACAGCGGGGGGCGCGCGCCCGCGCCAAAGGCGCAGGGCTCGTGACGCATCTTGTCCGCAGGCTCTGCGTCCTGCCCATCCGCCTCTACCAGTGCTGCATTTCGCCGATCCTGCCCCCGGCATGCCGCTTCACGCCCACCTGCTCCGCCTATGCCGCCGAGGCCATCCTCAGGCACGGCATCGCGCGCGGCGGCTGGCTTGCGCTTCGGCGGCTTATCCGCTGCCATCCCTGGGGCGGCTCGGGCTATGACCCGGTTCCTCCCCCAAGACGTCGCCCCGGCGACCCGCCTTCGTCCGAGGAGTAGACCCTTCCATGCAGGACAACAAAAATCTTATCCTGGCCATCGTTCTCTGCCTGATCATCCTTTTCGGCTGGGGCCATGTGGCCGAATACATGGGCTGGGTGTCCAAGCCCGACCCGGCCCAGGTGGCGGAGAAGCAGGAAGCCGCCCGCAAGGACGCCGAACAGGCCGAGGCGCGCAAGGCCGAGGCCGAGCGCGCGGCCACGCTGCCCGCTTTCACCCCCGCGCCCGGGCGCGACGTGAGCGTAGATTCGCCGCTCTACAAGGCGGTGATCTACTCCGGCGGCGGCCCCCTGCGCTCCTATGAGCTCAAGAAATACCAGGCCGGCCTCGCGCCCGACTCGCCGCTCGTCAACCTTGTGGACGAGCGCACGGCCGCCGTGGCCCCGCTCGGGCTCGTCATCAACGGGCAACCCTCGTGGAGCACCGGGCAGTGGGCGCTGGAGGGCGCGGACGCCCTGACGCTCAGCGACGGGCAGCAGGGCGTCGTGCGCCTTGCCGGCATGGTGGACAATGTGCGCGTCATCCGCGAGCTCACCTTCAGCGCCGACACCTACCTCATCAAGGAAAAGATCCGGCTCATCAATGCCGGGGAGCAGGCGCGCAGCGTGCGCGTGGGCGCAACGGCGGCGCTCGATTCCAGCATCGCCACGGGGAGCCAGTACGATTCCATGCGCATCGCCTGGGACGAAAACGGCAGCGTGGACGAGGAATCCTCGGGCAAGACCCTCGGGACCACCGGCGTGCAGGCCACGGGCAAGATCTGGTGGGGCGGCCCCATGAGCACCTATTTCCTCGCCGCGGTGCTCCCCGGCGACCCGGACTCCGTGACGGTCAAGGGCGTCACGCAGAACACGGTCTTCCGCGCCGCCGTGGAGGAGCCGGAGCTTCTGCTCAATCCCGGGGAGGAGCGCGAGCTCGCCTATTCCTACTGGTTCGGGCCCAAGGTGCGCTCGGAGCTGGAGGCCGTCTCCGACCAGCTCGCCCGGAGCATCCAGCTCGGCTTTTTCAGCGTCATCGCCAAGGGGCTGCTCTGGCTGCTCGAGTTCTTCCACGGCTTTGTGCATAACTGGGGCGTGGCCATCATCTTCCTGACGCTCTTCATCAAGGCGGTGTTCTGGCCGCTCACGGCCAAGAGCTACGCCTCCATGGAAAAGATGAAGCAGCTCCAGCCCATGATGCTGGCCATCCGCGAGAAGTACAAGGGCAACCGCGAGGAGATGAACAAGGAGGTCATGGCGCTCTACAAGACCTATGGCGTCAACCCCGCCAGCGGCTGCGTGCCCATCCTCATCCAGCTCCCGGTCTTCTTCGGCCTGTACCAGGCCCTGCTCACGTCCATCGCGCTCAGGCACGCCTCCTTCATCACCTATCTCCCGGGCACGGACATCATCTGGCTCGCGGACCTCTCGGCCAAGGACCCGCTCTACATCACGCCCATCATCATGGGCATCACCATGTTCCTCCAGCAGCGCATGAGCCCGCCCCCGGCCGACCCCATGCAGCAGAAGATCATGCTCTTCCTGCCGCTCATCTTCACGGTGCTCTTCCTCAACTTCCCGTCGGGCCTGGTGCTCTACTGGCTGGTGAACAACATCCTCTCCATCTTCCAGCAGTGGCTCATGATGCGGAAGCTCAAACGCGGCGGCAAGACCCCCCAGGCCACGCCTGCCGCAAAATAGCGAAAGCGGGACGGCCAGGGGGCCGTTCCGGCGAGGCTCGAACATGGACGGATTCAAGGAATTCCAGGGCAAGGACCTGGACAGCGCCATAGCGGAAGCCTGCGGCTACTTCGATTTGCCGCGTGAAAAACTGGAAATCGAGATCGTCCAGGACGCCAAGACGGGCATCTTCGGCATCGTGGGCGCGCGCAAGGCCAAGGTGCGCGCCCGGCGCGCCCAGTTGCGCGAAGCCGTGGAAAGCGTGCTCGGCCCCCGTGGCGGCAGGCGTCCCACAGCCGCGGCGCGGGAGGACGAGGTCGGCGAAAGCGACAGGAAGGACCGCCACGAAGCGCAGGCCGGGAACGGCAAGCGCCCGCCGTCCAGAAAGGCGCGCGCCGAGCGCAAGGCAGCCCGGGCGGAAGCCCCTGCCGGCGAAGCGGAGACCCTCGAAGCGACCGCCGCCATCCCCGAGGCCCCGCAGACGCAGGACGACGCGGCTTCGACCGCCCCGACGGACGAAAGTGCTGCGGAGGCCGCGCCAGCCGCCAACGGCGAACGCGCCCGCCACGCCTCCGCGAGGCCCCATGCCGCCCCGCCCCACTCCCAGGGAGCGCCCGCGCGGACCGTTCCGGACAGGGAAGCGCCGGAACGCGCCCCGGCCCAAGGCCGCGCGCCCCGGGACCTTCCGCCGGCGCAGGACCTGGACGCCGACGATGCGCCCGAAGGGCTGCCGCGCACCCCTGTGGAGGAGCTCGACCCCGAGAAGCTCCAGGGCCTCACCGAGGCCACGGTCAAGGAGCTGGTGCGGCCCATCACCGGCGGCCGCGTGCCCGTGACCGTGCGCGTGGAGGACGGCCGTGTCCGCGCCAACGTGGACTGGAGCGGCGACGCGGGCCTGCTCATCGGCCGCGAGGGGCAGACCCTGGCGGCCCTCCAGTACTTGGCTTCGCGCATGGTTTCGCACGGCATGAACGCGGCTGTGCGCGTCCAGCTCGACATCGGCGATTACCGCCTGCGCCAGGACGAGAAATTGCGCGCCATCGCGCTCGGCCTCGCCGAAAAGGCGCGGGCCACGGGACGCCCCTATTCCACGCGCCCGCTCTCTTCCTACCATCGGCGCATCATCCACCTGGCGCTTCAGGATGCGGCGGACCTCCAGACCCGCAGTTCCGGGGAAGGCCCGCTGAAAAGGGTGATCATTTCCCGCCGCAAGCCCGACGAGGCCTAGGCCGGGCGGCCGCGCATGGAGACCATCGCCGCCATAGCCACGCCGCCAGGGCCGGAAGTTCTCGAAATCGGGCGACAGGGAGAGGA
>CAMWTD010000046.1 GCA_947177085.1 uncultured Desulfovibrio sp. | reverse complement strand
GCCTTGGAGGTCTTGGCGGATTTGGCGGCGTTCTTGCCCACCTTGGCGGACTTGCCGGCCCGGGACGCCTGGGCGGATTTTTTGCCCTTGGCGCTCGCCGAGGCTACGCTGGCCGCCTTGCCGCCCTTGCGGGCCTGCCTGGTCTCGGCATAGGTGGCGAGGCGGCTTTCGGCCTGGGCCACGAGATTCTCGCCGCTGCCGATGGAGACGCGCCGCGCGCCCAGGAGCGTCTTGCTGAAATAGGGGTCGGAAAGGGAATTGATGCGCACGCGGGTGCGCTTGCGGGGGCTGTGGATGAACTTGCCGTCGCCCACATAGATGCCGGTATGGTAGCCGCGCTTGGGGTGACGGAAGGCCACGATGTCGCCCGCGCGCATGTCCTCGATATTACGGATGCTCTGGCCCACCACGGACTGCTCGCGCGCCGTGCGCGGCAGCTTGACGCCCACGTTCTTGTAGGCCCAGTGGACAAAACCCGAGCAGTCAAAACCGCCGGGATTGGAGCCGCCGAGCACATAGGGCGTGCCGATGGCCGAGCGGGCGTGCTGGAGCAGTTTCTGGCCCGCCAGCTCCTGTTCTTCATTGAGGCTGGCTTCATAGGAGTGACGGAAGCGCTCCACGCGCGCCTGTTCGGCGGCTTCGCCGCTTTTCTGCGCCGCGCAGCCAAAGGCCAGGCCGCAGCCGAGAAGAAGCGCGCACAACTTCAGTCCCTTTCCCATCCGTTTCCTTCCCCCTGCAAAAAGTACAGAAAGCGCAACCGCACTCCTTGCCGTCGCGCATGAGAAAATGAGGCCCCGCCACCGCTTCTTGCGCCGTATGCCGCGCCCCTCGGGCGGCCGGGCAACGGCGGAAGCGCCGCGGGATCAGGCCTTGAGATTCAGCAGTGTGCCCAGCATTTCGTCGGCCGTGCGCACGGTCTGGGCATTGGCCTCATAGGCGCGCTGGGTGACGATCATGCCGGGGATTTCCCGAGCAAGTTCCGTGCCGCTGGGCAGCGTATAGCCCTCGGGCAGGTTGGCCGCTTCGCGGAAGTCGGCCGCAGTGCCATCGGGCCCGTAGCCCGCAAGCGCGCCCCCCAGGCGCGGCTCACGGATGACCGTGTCCAGCGCGACCCCCCGGCCCCCCGGGCCGGTGGCGAAAAGCGCCCGCTGCGGCGCAAAACCGTCAGTGGAGACATTGGCCACGTTATGCGCGTGGACAGCCATGCCCCAGGAATGGGCCTGCATGGCTCCCGCGCCCATAAAGAGGGCCGAATTGATGCCTCCGCCGACGCCGTCCATGGTGTGCTCCTCGACAGGTGTTTAGCACAAGCGGCGGCGATTGCAAAGCCTTTTTCCGGGTAAATCCTCGGCCGCCGCTTGTGCCCGATGCCTGCCTTTCTCATCGGCCGCCAGGGGGAAAATTTAGGGCCGCAATCCGGGCCCGCTTGCCTTCGGCCGCGCCGGGGGGTACTCATGGACGGAACCCGCATCGGCCGCCAGCCGCGGACGGCGCGGCCCTGCCATTGCACCTGAGCCCGGGGGACCGGATGCAGCGCCTTCTCCTTGTCGTGGACCCGCAGGTGGACTTCATCACCGGGAGCCTCCCCGTGCCCGGGGCCGAGGCAGCCATGAACGCCCTGGCCCGGGACCTCGCCGCCGCGGACGGCGCCTACGCGGCCAAGATCGTCTCGGCGGATCACCATCCCTATGACCATTCCTCCTTCCGGGAGGAGGGCGGGGAGTGGCCACGGCATTGCGTGGCCGACACCGTGGGCGCGGCCCTCTGGCCCGCGCTCGTGCCGGCCCTGTATGAGACCCGGGGCCCGTGCACGGTTTTACACAAGGGCCGCGAACGCGGGCGCGAGGAATATTCGCTGTTCCAGAATCCCGTGGCCTGCGAGCGCGTGCTCGCCGCGGTGGAGCGCCTGGGCGTGACGCGCGTGGAGATTTGCGGGCTCGCCGGCGACATTTGCGTGCTCTCCACCCTCAAGGACGGCGTAAAGCTGCTCGGGCCCGGCATCTTTGCCGTGCTCCCCGCCTATTCCCCAGCGCTGGACGGCGGCGCGGCGCTCGCGGCCTATGCGGCCGAAGCGGGCATCGCCCTTGTGGACATGCCGGGCGCGAACTGATTTTTGCGGAAAACGCCATGCGACAGATCATCACCCATTTCACCGATGACGATCTCTACAAGTTCACCATGTGTTGCGCGGTCATCGACAATTACCCGCGCGCGCAGGTGAAATATTCCTTCACGGACCGGGGGGGCACGGTCTATCCGCCGGGCTTCGCCCGGGAGCTCGAGCGGCAGATCGCCATGCTGGAGGACGTGGTCATCACCGACGAGGAGATCGCGTTCATGAAGCGGCGCTGCCGCTATATCCCCTACTGGTTCTACAGCTTTTTGCGCGGCTTCCGCTATGACGCCAGGCTCGTGACCGTGCGGCAGGACGCGGGCGGCCATCTGGAAGTGGAGTTCGAGGGCTGCTGGACCAATACCATCCTGCTCGAAGTCAAGGTGCTGGCCATCATTTCCGAGCTCTACCTGATGATGACCGGCCGCGAGCGCGGCCTCGGCCTCGACGCTTTTGCGGAAAAAACCCGCGCCAAGGCCCGCCGGCTCATCGAAGGCGGCTGCACCTTCAGCGATTTCGGGACGCGCCGGCGCGCCTCCTTCGCGGCGCAGGAGGCCGCCATAAGCGCTCTGTGCGCGGGCGCGGCGGAGGCCGAGGGTCCGGGCCGCTTCATGGGCACGAGCAATATCTATTTCGCCATGAAGCATGACCTCGTGCCCGTGGGGACCATGGCCCACGAGATCATCGCCGCCATCGGCGGCATGTACGGCCCGCAGATGGCCAACCACCTCGCCATGAAGGCCTGGTCCTCCACCTATCGCGGCTCCCTCGGGACCTTCCTCTACGACACCTTCGGCTGGGAGATCTTCAGCCTCAATTTTTCCGAAGATTTTGCCAACATGTTCAAGGGCCTGCGCGTGGACAGCGGCGACAACCGCGCGGAGCTCGGCAAGATCGTCGCCAAGTACCGCTCGCTCGGCATCGAGCCTGCCACCAAGCAGGTGGTGTTCAGCAACGCGCTCACCGTGGACGACGCCCTCGAGATCCAGCGCTTCGCCGCGCCCGTCTGCCAGCCTTCCTTCGGCATCGGGACGCATTTCACCCACGATTTCCCCGGGGCCGCGCCGCTGAATATCGTCATCAAGCTCGTGGCCGCCAAGATCACCGAGTCCTGGCCCTTTTACAACGAGACCTGCAAGCTCAGCGAGGACGCGTCCAAGCACACGGGCGACCCGGCAGTGGTGCGCCGCTTCATGGAGGCCCTGCACATGCTCCCCCCCGGACGCCCCGGGGCCTGAGGGCGCGGCCGGCCGAAAGGCGGCACGCCGCTTGCATCTTCCCACCTATCGCCGCGCCGCGCGGCAAAATTCTGGCAGGGCCCCTTCATGCTTGTATATATTCACGTCCCTTTTTGTCGTACCCGCTGTAATTATTGCGCTTTTCATTCAGTCCCCCTCGGCCGCGGCGTGGACGCCGCATCGTCCCCGCAGGTCCGCGACTATGTGGACACCCTGCTCATGGAACTGGCCCTGCACGCGGATACCCTCGGCGGCTCCAACATCCAGAGCGTCTTTTTCGGCGGCGGCACGCCGAGCCTGTTGCCGCCGCGCATCGTGGGCGTCATCCTTGACCGGCTTGCCCGTCACTTCCGCCTCGGCGACAAGACCGAGATTACGCTGGAGGCCAATCCCGAGTCCCTGCGCGGCCGCAACGTCGTGCCCGACCTTCTGGCCGCCGGCGTCAACCGCCTGTCCATCGGCATCCAGAGCCTTGACGAGGCCATGCTGCGCACGCTCGGGCGGCCGCACAAGGCGCAGGACAGCCTGCAGGCGGTGTTCGCCGCGCGCGAGGCGGGCTGCGCCAATATCAGCATGGACCTCATGTGGGGCCTGCCGGGGCAGAGCGTGCGCCAGTGGCTCCAGACCCTCAAGGACGCCGTGCGCATGTCCCCGGACCATATCTCCACTTACGGCCTCACGCTGGAGCCGGGCACGCAGATGGAGCTGGAATGTGAGGAAGGGCGGCTCGCGCTCCCCCCGGAGCGCGACCAGAACATCATGTTCATGGAGGGGGCGGCCTACCTGGAGGCGCAAGGCTATCTGCACTACGAGATTTCCAATTTCGCGCGCATGGGCTTCCAGTGCCGCCACAACCTCGGCTACTGGGACGGCCTGGACTATCTCGGCCTCGGGCCCTCCGCCACGTCCACCATCGCCGGGCGTCGCTGGACCAATCCCGCGAGCCAGCGCGCATGGGACAACATGGTGCGCGCCGGGGCGCTCGGCAAGTCGCCCGAGGTGCTCACGCCCACGGTGCGCGTGCTCGAGCTCATCATGCTGCGCCTGCGCACGGCCAATGGCCTGCGCCTCAGGACCTATCGCGAGCTCACCGGGCGCGACTTTTTGCGCGACAATCAGCGCCTTGTGCAGGCCCTGCACGAAAACGGCCTCATCCGCATCCGCAACGGCTATCTCAGGCTCACCCGCAGCGGGATGCTCGTGTCCAACGCCATCATCGCCAACCTGTTCGAGCGCACCGAGGCTGTGCTCAGCCGCGAGGGCGTGGCGGCGGCGGACGCCAGGGCCGTCCAGCCCCCGCAGGAGGAGGGCGCGGCCCTGCCGCTCGCGGGAAAGAAGGCCGCGAGCCCGGAAATCCGGCCCGTGGTCTGGCCCACGGCCTGAGGAGGGGGCGCGCGGCTACCGCCGGGCGGAGAGCGCCTGCATCACCTCGTTGGCCTCGGGCTGGTTCGGGTCGCCCTGAAGGGCGCGCAGGGCGAGCTCCTCGGCCTTGTCGCGCTTGCGCCAGTCCCAGTACATCTTGGCCATCTTGCCGAAGGTGTTGGGATGCCCTCCGAAGGTGCGCAGGATTGCCATGTAGACCTTTTCCGCCCGCTCATATTCCCGAAGTTCCGTCCAGGCGTTCACGGCCCCGGTATAAGCCGCCGAGGCGCGGGGCTCAACCTGCATGGATTCCTCATACATTTCCGCAGCTTCGGCAAGCTGCCCGGCCGCCGCGAAGATCTGGCCGAGCTGCACGCGGATGCCTTCCTCCTCGCTGAACTCCTCGGCCACGCGCTTCAAAAAGGCCCGGCCCTTGGCGTACTGGCCCTCGTTGAGCAACTGCACCCCGGTCTCGATGAGGGTCTTCTTGCGCTCGAGGCGGGCGTCGGCCTCCTGGCGCACCTTTTCCTCGGCCTCGTTGATCATGATCCTTGCGAGCCCCTCGAGCACGGTGGCCAGCGCCGCCTCCTTGCCCTGCTGGTAGGGGATGGGCCGGGGCTTGCCGCTGCGCGAGGGGTCGAGCAGGGACTGCATGGCCTGGTGGTGGGTGAGGGCGTTGAGAAATTCGCAGATCTGTATGTCCATTTCCGCGCGCGGCCCGCGCATGAGCTGCACCCCGGAATACTGTTTCAGGGCCGCGCTCATGGCGGTGAGGGCGCGCGTGACCTCGTTGCGGCGCAAATAGCCGTTGGCGCGCGCGATATTTTCGCGCAATTCCTTGGGGGCGACCTTGAGCATTCAGCGCTCCTCCCTCCAGGCGGCCGCGACGGCCTCCCGGTGTTGTTCCAGGATCCGCAAAACCTTTTCCGGCACGCCCTCGGGCGGCCGGCCGGCCAGCCATGCCGCGCGGACTTCCGAGGAGCTCACGGCCTCGGGCGCAAGCGGCAGCAGCACGGCTTCCCCCCCGCCGGGCAGGGCCATGCGCGGGGCATCGGGCCCCTCGGCCCGGAGGGGCGCAAGCTCCCGCGCATCGGGCCAGTTTTCGCGCGTCACCGCCAGGAAGGACGCGGCGTCGGCCACATCGCCGC
The DNA here is from genome assembly GCA_947177085.1 of uncultured Desulfovibrio sp. Taxonomy (GTDB): domain Bacteria; phylum Desulfobacterota; class Desulfovibrionia; order Desulfovibrionales; family Desulfovibrionaceae; genus Desulfovibrio. Next base: position 5,158 of record CAMWTD010000046.1, on the reverse strand, counting down.
GCGGCGCGACGAGGAGGCTGCACAGCCGGGGCAGTTCTAGTCCCCGCCGCCAGGTGGGGAGCAGGGCATAATCCTCCCCGCCGAGCAGGAACCAGGGCGTGACGCCGGGCCGGTCGGCGCGGAAAGCGGCAAGGGTGTCCCAGGTGTAGGATGGCCCCCGGCGCTCGCCTTCCATGCGGTTGCAGGCGAGGCGCCCGTCCCCGTTCTGCGCAAGGGCCGCCTCCACCAGGGCGCACCGCAGGGGGAAGGGCAGCACCCCCCGCCCCGGCTTGTGCGGGGGCCTGGCCGAGGGGATGAAGTCCACGCCGTCCGCCCGGTCGCCGAGAAGCCGCAGCGCGGCGGCCGCCACTTCCAGATGCCGCCGGTGCGGGGGGTCGAAAGTGCCGCCGTAGAGGATGCGCCCGAGGGACGCCGCCGCCGGGGCGTCCGCCCGCCTGGCGCTCATGCGCGCGTCTGGCCCTTGCCCAGCACCACGAACTTGGCCGTGGTCAGCTCATGGACGCCCATGGGCCCGTAGGCGTGGAGCTTGGAGGTGGAGATGCCGATCTCCGCCCCGAGGCCGAGCTGGCCCCCGTCATTGAAGCGCGTGGAGGCGTTGACCGCCACCATGGAGGCGTCCGCCTCGCGCAGGAAGCGCCGCGCGCGCCCATAGTCGCGCGTGCAGATGACCTCGCTGTGGTTGGAGCCGTATGCCGCGATATGCGCGAGCGCCGCGTCCATGTCTTCCACCACGAGCACGGCGAGGACAAGGTCGTGAAATTCATGGCCGAGGTCGCCCGGCTCCAGCGGCTTCGCCGTGGGCCCGAGCAGGGGCAGGGAGACCGGGTCGGCCCGGAACTCCACCCCGGCCGCGCCGAGCCGCGCCGCCAGCATGGGCAAGAAGGCCTGGGCCTCCTCCCGGTGGACGAGCAGGCATTCCAGGGCGTTGCACACGCCGGGGCGCTGGGTCTTGCCGTTTTCCGCGAGCCGGAGGGCCATATCAAGGTCCGCGCCGGCGTCCACATACATATGGCAGACGCCCTTGTCATGCTTGAGCACGGGCATGACGGCGGCCTCGCTCACGGCCCGCACCAGGCCCTCCCCGCCCCGGGGGATAATGACGTCGATGCACGAATCGAGCTTGCAGAGGGCGGTGACGGCCGCGCGGTCCGTGCCGGGCACAAGCTGGACGGCGTCCGCCGGGAGCCCCGCGTCCGCGAGCGCCTCCCGCAGCACGTCGGCGAGCGCCCGGTTGGAGCGCGCCGCCTCGCTGCCGCCGCGCAGGATGACGGCATTGCCCGCCTTGACGCAGAGGATGGCCGCGTCCACCGTCACATTGGGCCGGGCCTCGTAAATCATGGCGATGACGCCGAGGGGCACCCGCATCCGGCCCACGAGCAGGCCGTTGGGCCGCTGCCACTGGTGTTCGGTGACGCCCACGGGGTCGGGCATTTCCGCCACAGAGCGGCAGGCGGCGCGCATTTCGGCGAGGATGGCCGGGGTGAGGGTGAGCCGGTCCACGCGCGGGGCGTCGAGCCCGGCGGCGCGGGCGGCGGCCACATCCCCGGCGTTGGCGGCGAGCAGAGCCTCCCCGTGTTCCGCGAGCAGCTCCGCCACGCGGGCGAGGAAGCGGTCCTTGGCGCAAGGCTCGGCCGCGGCCATGCGCCTTGCGGCCGCGCGCGCCCGCTGGCCCAGTCGTTCTATCTCAAGGCTGTCTTCCGCTGTCCAGGCCATGTCGCCCTCCCGCGATGCGCGTTCAGGCCAGAGGGAAAGCTGGGCGGCTTTTGCTTTGACAGGACGCGCGCTTGTGGCGTATGCTCGAAAAGTGTGACCGGGGCTTTCGGCCGGGCCGTGGCGGCCCGAAAACGCAGATGCCCGCGCCCCTCCCCGAGGAGGTTAGATACATGAATCCGCAAAAGAATCAAGACGAGTCGGCCTCGCCCCTGCTGCGTGACATCCAGGCCGAGGTCAACCCTGAAAGCGCCCCGCTCCTCCAGTTCATCACGCGCTATGCCAGCGCCATTGCGGGCGTCGTCCTGCTGCTCCTGCTGGCGCTCGGGGGCCTGGCGGTGTGGAACTGGTATCACCACGGCAAGCAGGAGGAGGCCCGGCAGGAGCTCGCGCGCATCAATGCCCAGTTAAAGGGCAAGGACCGCGACGCCGCCCTCGCCAAGCTGGCCGAAGGCGCGCCGGAGAGCACCAAGCTCTTCATCTATATGAGCCTCGGCCAGAGCGCCCAGGAAAACGGCGACCCCATCCTCGCGGCGGACGCCTACGCCAAGGCCGCCAAGCTGGACGGCGACGGCGCGCTCGGCCTCACCGCGGCCCTCGGCAGCGTGGGGAGCCTGCTCATGCAGAACGAGAACGTCCAGGCGCTGGCGCTGCTCCAGGAACTGGAGGCCAAGCTGCCCGAGTCGCGCCGTTCCGTGCAGCTTCGTCAGATGCTCGCCGAGGCGGCTTCGCGCGCGGGCAAGACCGAGCTCGCCTACAAGACCTATCTCGGCCTCGCGGAAGAGGTGAAGACGCCCGAAGGGGCCTATTTCCGCTCCCGGGCCGAGGCGCTGGCCGCCAAGCTCGGCAAGGGCGCGGACGCCCCTGCCGCCCAGTAGGGCCGAGCGAGTGCGCTTTCGAGCAGGCTTGTTGTAATGGTGTTGAGGGAGATTCCATCACCCGTCTGGAGCGAAGCGGAAGACGGGGTGCTGGTGTCGGAAGAATCCTAAAAAATAAGATTTTTTGCTGCTGGCAAGGAAGATAAAAATTTCCGAAGGGAGTGTACTTAAGTACTCGACCGAGGAAATTTTTCTCTGACGCAGCCAGCAGCAAAAAGGCTGTTTTTGACGGATAATTTCGGCATTATGCGAGCAGTAGCGGAGTGGCAATACCCCTCCATACGCTCAAGTGTACAACAGAACGCTCAAACAAGCGCACTATCATCCCGGCGCATGCGCCGGGCCGGAGACTGCCGTGGACCCACTCTTGCGCGACGCCCCGGGCGAGCGCCATCTCTTTTTGGGCAATGAGGCCATCGTGCGCGGCGCGCTGGAGGCGGGCGTCCATCTCGTGACCTGCTATCCGGGCACGCCGTCCTCCGAAGTGCCGGATACTTTCAGCCGTCTGCGGGACCAGATCCTCGCCGCGGGCGAGCGGCCCGGTTTTGGCGTGGAATACGCCACCAACGAGAAAGTGGCGCTGGAGGTCGGCGCGGGCGCGGCGCTCGGCGGGGCGCAATGCCTCGTCACCATGAAGCATGTGGGCCTCAACGTGGCGGCGGACCCGCTCTTCACCGCGGCCTATGTGGGCCTGCCCGGCGGCCTCGTGCTCCTGAGCGCCGACGACCCGGGCTGCCATTCCAGCCAGAACGAGCAGGACAACCGCAGCTATGCCCGCGCGGCCCATGTGCCTTGCTTCGAGCCGGCTTCCGCCGAGGAGGCGAGGGACATGACCGTGGCCGCCTTCCGCCTGGCGCGCGAGCTCGAGCAGCCGGTCATGCTGCGCACCACCACGCGCGTGAGCCATTTGCGCGGCCCCGTGACCCTTGGGCCGCTCCCCGAAAGCGTGGAGCACGCGCCCATGAAGCGCGAGCCCACGCGCTATGTGCCCGTGCCCGCCGTGGCCCTGCGCCGGCACTGCGCGCTGGACGCGCAGATGGAGGCCGCGCGCGCCGTGGCCGAAGTAAGCCCGTTCAATACTGTACGGGCCGCCGCCCCCGGAGCCAAGGGCCCCAGGCGCGGCATCATCGTGAGCGGCCCGGCCCGCAACTACCTCGCCGACGCGCTCCACGCCGACGGGCTTGAGGGCAGGGCGGCGGTGCTCGAACTGGGCATGACCTGGCCGCTCCCCACGGAGCTCATCACCGCCTTTTTGGCCGATTGCGACGAGGCTCTGGTGCTGGAGGAAGGGGCGAATTTGCTGGAGCGCGACGTGCGGGCCCTCGCGCAGGAACACGGCCTTGGCGTGAGCATCGCGGGCAAGGACGACGGCCTCACGGGCTTTGGCGAATTTTCCCTTGACCTTGTCCGGCGCAGGCTTGCGCGCTGGTTCGGCCACTCCGAACCGGAAGCGCCGGGGAGGAAGACCGCGCGGGGCGCGGCCTGCGGCTGCGAGCCCCTGCCCGGGCGTCCGCCGAACCTCTGCCCCGGCTGCGCGCACCGCGCCGTCTATTATGCGGCGCGCAAGGCCTTTGGCGACGAGGCCATCTATTCCAGCGACATCGGCTGCTATACGCTCGGGCTTCTGCCGCCGCTGCGCACCGCGGACTTTCTTGTCTGCATGGGCTCCTCCATCTCCGCCGGCAGCGGCTATGCCCGCGCCACGGGCGCGCCGGTGGTGGGCTTCATCGGCGATTCCACCTTCTTCCATTCGGGCATGACCGGGCTCGCCAACGCGGTGTTCAACCGCCACAACATCCTCGTGGTCATCCTCGACAACGGCACCACGGCCATGACCGGCCACCAGCCCAATCCCGGCATGGCGCAGCATGTGCTCGGCGAGAACGCCGCCCACCTCGACATCGAGCCCATCGTGCGCGCGCTCGGCGTGGAGGAGGTGCGCAAGGTGCGCGGCTCCAATCTCTCCGCGCTCAGGGCGGCCTTCGAGGAACTGGGCGCGCTTTCCGGGGTGCGGGTGCTCATCGCCGAGGAGCCGTGCGTGCTCTATGCCCGGCGCAAGCTCGGCAAGGGCAAGCCCCGCGTGGCCGAGGTGGCGCGGCAGGGCGTCGAGGCCCTGCGCTGCCTCGAGGAACTGGCCTGCCCGGCCTTTTGTCGCAACGGCGACGAGGTGGCCGTGGACGAAAGCCTGTGCACGGGCTGCATGATCTGCCTCCAGGCCGCGCCCGGCGTGTTCCGCGCGCGCAACCGGGCCTGACAGGGGGAATTCAATTTTAGTAGAACGCAGTTGAGGGATATTCCTTAAATCCGTCTGGAGCGAAGCGGAAGACGGGTGCTGCAACCGGATGGCGGCGCGAAGCGCCGTGCCCGTTGGCGAGCAAAGCGAGCCCTACGGGCATCGACAGCAGCGATGGCGCCGGAAGAATCCTCAAAAATAAGATTTTTTGGTGCTTGCGCGCTAGCCGTTGGCGAGCCTGCGGGCCTTACGGATAGCGACAGTGGCATCGTAGGCTGACCCGCGCGGTAACTAACTGCTGTCTTCATCCGTAGCTTCCTTCGTCGCAACGGCTGAA
>CAMWTD010000045.1 GCA_947177085.1 uncultured Desulfovibrio sp. | reverse complement strand
CAAGCTGCCCCTTGGAGGTGCGCATGGCCCAGAGCGCCTCGTGGCAGCGGGCGACGATGCGCCCCAAGGTGGACTTGAGACCGTCCACCGGGATGCCGATGCGCCCGCAGAGGTCGTCCACCGTGGCCACGGTGTCCCCATGCCTGAGGCTGTACGCCACGAGCAACCGCGCGAGCGGGCCCACTTCCATCATATGGCCGCGCCAGCGCGGCGTCTTGATCCAGGAATAGCGCGCCTGCTCGTCCAGTTGGCGGATGTCCGTGGGCGTGCCCACCGTGGCGGGCCCCAGCTTGTAATAGGGATCGGTGACGCCCCGTTCCGGGGGCAGGCTTTCCACGCCTTCGGGATAACGGTACCAGGCGTGGCCCACCACTTCCTGCACCTGCTCGGGATCATGCAGGTCCACGGGATGCACCTCATCAAAGTTGCCGTTGATGATGGCCCCGCCGGGCACGAGCAGGCTGGCCTGGGAATAGTCGTTGGCGATGGAGGGGAAGGCCCCGTAGGCGAGCACCGACTGGCCGGAAAGGCCCATGCCGATGCGGCTCCAGTTGCTGTAATAGCGGCCGAGCGTGATGACATCCGGCAGGAGCACCTGCTCGGCGAAAGTGAGGCACTTGTCGATGATGGAGCTGACCAGTTCCAGCCGCTCCATGTTGATGACCTGCTCGCCGCCCGGCGCATTGGTGTTGATGGCGCAGGGCACGCCGCCGATGATCCAGTTGGGGTGCGGGTTCTTGCCGCCGAAGACGGTGTGCGTCTTCACGGCCTCGCGCTGGATGTCCAGCGCCTCCAGATAATGGCCGAAGAGCATGAGGTTGGCCTCGGGCGGAAGCTGGTAGGCGGGATTCCCCCAGTAGCCGTTGGCGAAAATGCCGAGCTGGCCCGAGTTCAGGATGGTGACGATCTTGTCCCTGAGTTCGGAAAAATAGCCCGTGGAGGCCTTGGGCCACGGCGAAAGGCTCTGCGCGAGGCGCGCGGTCTCGGCCGGGTCCGCCTTGGACGCGCTCACCACGTCTATCCAGTCGAGACCGGTGAGCTGGTAGAAATGGACAAGATGGTCATGGAACCACAGGCAGAGCTGCATGAGGTTACGGATGATATTGGCATTGTCCGGGATGCGCGCGCCAAGCGCGTCCTCCACGGCATGCACGGCCGCGAGGGCGTGCGTGCCCGTGCACACGCCGCAGATGCGCTGGGCATAGGCCCAGGCGGCGCGCGGGTCGCGCCCATTGAGGATGAGCTCGATGCCGCGGAACATGGTCCCGCAGGAAACGGCATTGGTGATGACGTTGTCGTCGTTGATGTTCACCTCGCAGCGCAGGTGTCCCTCGATGCGGGTGATGGGGTCGACAACGAGACGCCGGCCGGCGGAATCGACCGTAAAGCCCTGGGTGGTGTAGGTGTAGCTCATTGTCATTCCCCGTCAGTGTTTTGGGCGGCCTGGGCGCTGTTGTCCTGCGCGCGGGCTTGCGCGCATTCCTTTTCCCGGTGCTTGCGGCAGAGGTGGAAGGCGGTGCTGCACACGGCATGCACGCCCACGGCGGCCGCCACCGTGCCGCCCACGCCAGCGGCGATCTTCTGGGCCGTGGTCATGGTGCCGAGCAGCGGGATATCCATGATGCGGTCATAGAAGGAGCCCTGGTCCCAAAAGCCCTGCTCGGCGCAACCGAGGCACGGGTGGCCAGACTCGATGGGATAGGAAGTGCCGTCGTTCCAGCGGGTGGTGGGGCAGGCGTTGAAGGTGGTCGGGCCCTTGCAGCCCATCTTGTACAGGCAGTAGCCCTTGCGCGCGCCCTCGTCGTCCCAGGACTCCACAAATTCGCCGGCGTCAAAGTGCGCCCGGCGTACGCACTGGTCATGCACATGCTGGCCGTAAAAAGCCGCGAAGCGCCCCTGCGCGTCGAGCTCCGGCAGGCGCTCGAAGGTGACGATATAGGCCACCAGCGCGCTCATGACCTCGGGGATGGGCGGGCAGCCCGGGATGCGGATGACGGGCTTGTTGTGGACGAGGTCGGGCACGGTCTTCACGTCCGTGGGGTTGGGGCGCGCGGCCTGGATGCAGCCCCAGGCGGCGCAGTTGCCCCAGGCCACAACGGCCTTGGCGTTGGCGACGCCCGCCATGAGCTTGCGCGTGAAGGGGCGGCCGCCGTCGATGCAGTACATGCCCTCGCAGCCTGCCGGAGCATTGCCCTGTACGGCGAGGATATAGTTTCCCTTGTGTTTTTCGATGGATTCCTCAAACACCTCCAGCGCCTGCTCGCCCGAGGCGGCCATGAGCAGGTCGTTGTAATCCATGGAGATCATGTTGAGGATAATGTCCTTGGCGAGCGGATGCGCCGTGCGGATGAAGGACTCGGTACAGCAGGTGCAGGAAAGCCCGTCGATCCACACCACAGGGAGGCGCGGCTTCGTCTCCAGCGCGTGCGCGATGGTGGGCGCGAGCGCGGGCCCGAGGCCGAGCGCGGCCGCCGTCATGGTGCAGAATTTCAGGAAGTCGCGCCGGCTGATACCGTTGCGGCGCAAGGTGTCGTAATGTGTTTCATAGCTGCGTTGAGCCATCGCATCCTCTCAGCGTTTGCGGTAGGGCAGGCAACGGTTTGCGTTTTTCCAATACCTTGTGAAATCTGTCACAGAAGCCGCGGCGCGCCGACACTTGGCAGGGCCCTTTCAAGCACGTGCCCGATGCTCAGGAGGGTCGTCTCGTCAAAGGCCTTGCCGATAAGCTGCAGGCCCACGGGCATCCCGCTTTCCCTCCCGAGGCCCACGGGCAGGGACAGGCCGGGAAGCCCCGCCAGGTTGACAGGGATAGTGTAGGCGTCCATGAGGTAGGCCTGGAGCGGGTCCGTGGCGTGGCTTCCGAGCGGCCAGGCCGTCACCGGGGCGACGGGCGTGGCGATGGCGTCGCAGCCTTCGAGCACGTCGCGCCAGGCGTCGCGGATGAGGCGGCGCGTTTGCGCGGCCTTGCGGAAATAGGCGTCGTAGTAGCCCGAGGAGAGCACATAGGAGCCAAGCATGATGCGCCGCTTGACCTCCTCGCCGAAGCCTTCGCTTCGCGACTCCACATAGAGCTCCTCCAACGTGTGGACGCCGGGCGCGCGCCGGCCGTAGCGCACGCCGTCATAGCGCGCGAGGTTGGAGCTCGCCTCGGCCATGGCGATGATATAGTAGGTGGCGCTGGCGATGTCTGTGGGCGGCAGCTCCACATCCACGAGTTCGGCCCCCAGCTTGCGCGCGCTCTCAAGGGCCGTCTCGCAGGCGGCGCGCACCTCGTCCGCCAGTCCCTCGCCGAAAAAGCCCCGGGGGACGCCCAGGCGCACGCCCGCAAGGCTCTCGCCCGCGTTGCGCACGGCGAGCGTGAAGTCTTCGTCCGGCCGGGGCTCCGAGGTGGCGTCGCGCGGGTCGTGCCCGGCAATGACCGTGAGCACGCGCGCGCAGTCCTCCACCGTGCGCGTGAGCGGGCCCACCTGGTCCAGCGAGGAAGCGAAGGCGAAAAGGCCGTAACGCGACACGCGTCCGTAGGTGGGCTTGAGGCCCACGCAGCCGCAGAAGGCGGCGGGCTGGCGGATGGAGCCGCCCGTGTCCGAACCGAGCGACGCGAAGCATTGGCCAGCGGCCACAGAGGCGGCCGAGCCGCCCGAGGAGCCCCCGGGCACGCGGCCCGTGTTCCACGGGTTGCGGGTAGGCTTGAAGGCGGAATTTTCCGTGGCCGAGCCCATGGCGAACTCGTCCATGTTGGCCTTGCCGAGCAGCACTGCCCCGGCTTCGCGCAGGCGCCCCACCACAAAGGCGTCGTAGAAGGGCACGAAGTTTTCCAGGATGCGCGAGGCCGCCGTGGTGGGGATGTCCTTGGTGGAGAGCGCGTCCTTGACGGTCACGGGCACGCCCCACAGAGGCTGCTCGGCCCGGGGGCCCCCGGCGTCCAACTCCGCCGCGCGGGCGAGCGCGCCCTCGGCGTCCACATGGAGCAGGGCGTCGATGGCCGGTTCCGTGGCCTCGATGCGGGAAAGACAGGCGCGGGTCACTTCAAGGGCGGAAAGTTCGCGCTTTTGCAGGGCCGAGGCCACCTCGGCAAGCGTGAGAGAACAGATGTCACCTGGCATGGCAAGGTCCTGAGACAAGAATCACGGTACAGGGTGCAACGCGGGAAAAATGCGGCCTCAGACGATGCGGGGCACAACGAAATACTCGCCGTCCGTCTCGGGCGCGTTGGCGAGGATCTCGGCGCGGGTGCGCAGGTTCGCGGCCTCGTCGGGGCGCGTGGCCGCCGCATGGGCGTGCGGGCTGTAGAGCGGTTCCACGCCTTCGGTATCAACCTTGGAGAGCAGGGCCATGTGGGCGAGGATATCCCCGAACTGGCGCGCAAAGAGGCGTTCCTCCTCCTCGGTCACGGCAAGGCGGGAAAGCGCGGCCATGTGCCGCACTTCCTCCCGGCTGACGGGCTTGGGCTGTTCCTTTGTCATGCTATCCTCTCTGGATCAGCGGCTGCCGGGCAGGCGCAGCTTGTAGGAAGGACGAGGCGTGCTGTCCAGTACCGGGGTTGCCGGCGTTCCGCCCGGCGCAACCGCGGGCGTCGCTGCGGGCAGTGCACCGCCCGTGGCAGCGGTCGGCGCGGCGGGAGCTCCGGGGGCGCCCGGGACCAGCGGATTGCCCTCCGCGTCCACACTGGGGAGGCCCTGCATCCGGAGCGCCGCACGCTCGAGCACGGCGGCCCGCGTGTCGCGGAACTGGGCGGCGTCCAGCGGCTTCATGCCGGATGGCGAGACCTGGAAGAGATAAAGTTTCTGGTGGGCTACGCCGGCGTCATCATAGCTCAGGGGGGCCATGCCGCGCACCGTGCCGGCCGCGCGTTGCGCCCGCGCGGTAATTTGCGGCGTGGTTAGGCGCGAATCCAGGGCGAGGGCCGCGGCAAAATTGACGAAATCATAGCCGAGGGCCGTCCAGAAATCATTCCCCTGGGCCTTGAGGGGACCGGGCGCGTGCTGCGCGTTCCACGCGGCCGGAAAGACGGCAAGGGCGAAGTTTTCCGCGCGGGGGACCTGCCTGCCGGCGAGGCCTTGCTCCCAGAGGGTCGTGCCTAAAAGGACCAGGCGGTCCTCGCCGTTGTAGAGCAGGCTCTGGGTGATCATGTCGATGTTTTTCCAGGAATCGGGCAGAAAGAGCGCTTCAAACTCTGTCTGCGGAACCGGGGTCGTGCTGCCCTCGGCGACAACGGGATTGATGAGCGGCTGCGCCGCGTCGCTCCAGGAGGTGGGGTCGGCCGCGTTGTAGGAAGCCTGACGCAAGGGGATATGGCGCTTGCCAAGGCTTTGCGCCAGAATGCCCGTCATGCGCGCGGCATAGGCATCCCCGGGATGGAAAGCGCCGTAGGAGCGGATGCCGAGCTCTTCCGTGGCAAAGCCCACGAGCGCGTCAATCTGGTCCTGCGGGCTCGGGAAGAAGCGCCAGGCGCGCGCGCCTTCGTCTCCGGACTTGAGGTTGGGCACAAAGGAGAAAAAGGCCCGCTGCTCCAGCGCCCCGGCCTTCTGCGCCTGCTCATAGGCCGCATCGCGCAGGGGCCCCCCCACCACCGCGCAGGAGGCGGGCAGCGCCGCCAGCGCGGCGAGCCAGTCCGGGGCCTCGGTATTGATGTTTTCCAGCCTCAGGGTCCCGCCAGCCTTGGCGAGTTCCTGCTGGGCGGTCGTCGCGCCGCGCTTGATCTTGGCGGCGATGGCGGCATAGGGGCCCGATGCGGGCAGCGCCAGCACCACGCAGGCGGGCTCTGGCGCGATCACGGGCTCGGGCGCGACAGCCCGCTTGCCGAAGGGGAACTGGCAGCCGCACAGGGCAAATGCGAGGAGGCAGAGCAGCGCACGGGCGCATGGCGCGATACGGCGCGGACGCACCCATGGGAAAAGGGATGTCATGGCGCAGGCGGGCATGGCGATTCCTTGCGGACAAAGGGACATATCGGGACAGGGCACTTTAATACAGCGGCCGCGTCGTGGCAAGTTGCAGGCTGTGCGCCCGCCCGGGGGACGCCCCTCCTTTCTGGCGCACCTGGGAAGCCCGGGCCGGGCATTTCCTCTGGGCTGCCGCATGTTCCCGGGATTCCAGCGTACGTCGGGCGTCCCGCGGGGGCAGATGAATGCGGAACGGCATCAAAACAAAAGCGGGCAGCCCCTCGGGGCTGCCCGCATGGATTTGCAGGTTATGGACGTCTACTTCTTCACTTCGGTGAAGTCCGCATCCACCACATCGTCGTTGCCGCCAGGCTGGCCGCCCGCAGCGCCGCCGGCCGCGCCGGCGTCCGGGCCGGGCTGCGCGCCCGCCTGCTGGGCCTGCTGCTGGTAGAGCTGCTCGGCGAGCTTGTGCGAAGCCTTGGCGAGCTCGTCGGCCGCGTGCTTGATGGCCGCGGCGTCCTCGCCTTCCATGAGCTTGCGCAGGTCGGCGATGCGGGTCTCGATGTCGCCCTTCACCGAGGCGTCAGCCTTGTCGCCGAGGTCGGCGAGGGACTTCTCGGTTCCATAAATCAGGCTGTCGGCATGGTTGCGGGCCTCGATGAGCTCCTGCTTCTTCTTGTCGTCGCTGGCGTGGGCCTCGGCCTCGCGCACCAGGCGCTGGATGTCGTCCTCGGAAAGGCCGGAAGAAGCGGTGATCTTGATGGACTGTTCCTTGCCCGTGCCCATGTCCTTGGCGGAGACGTTGACGATGCCGTTGGCGTCGATGTCGAAGGAGACCTCGATCTGCGGCACGCCGCGCGGGGCCGGCGGAATGCCGGTGAGGTCGAAGCGGGCCAGGGTCATGTTGTCCGCGGCCATGGGGCGCTCGCCCTGAAGCACGTGGATGGACACGGAGGGCTGGTTGTCGGCGGCGGTGGTGAAGACCTGGCTCTTGCGGGTCGGGATGGTGGTGTTGCGGTCGATGAGCTTGGTGAACACGCCGCCCATGGTCTCGATGCCGAGGGAGAGCGGGGTCACGTCGAGGAGCAGGACGTCCTTCACGTCGCCGGTGAGGATGCCGCCCTGGATGGCCGCGCCCATGGCGACCACTTCGTCCGGGTTGACGGAGCGGTTGGGCTCCTTGCCGAAGAACTTGCCCACGGTCTGCTGCACGAGGGGCATACGGGTCATGCCGCCCACGAGCAGGACTTCGTTGATCTGGTTGGGGTCAAGGCCCGCGTCGGTAAGGGCCTGGTTGCAGGGCTCAATGGTGCGGTCCACGAGGTCGCTGACGAGCGAATCGAGCTTGGCGCGGGTGAGCTTGATAAGCAGGTGGCGCGGCCCGCTCGCATCGGCGGTGATGAAGGGGAGGTTGATCTCCGTCTCCATGGCGGTGGACAGCTCCTTCTTGGCCTTTTCCGCGGCTTCCTTCAGGCGCTGGAGGGCCATGCTGTCCTTGGAGAGGTCGATGCCGTTCTCCTTCTTGAACTCTTCCACGAGGTAGTTGATGATGCGCTGGTCAAAGTCCTCGCCGCCGAGGAAGGTGTCGCCGTTGGTGGAGCGCACTTCCACCACGCCGTCGCCCACTTCGAGGATGGAAATATCGAAAGTGCCGCCGCCGAGGTCGAAGACGCCGATCTTTTCGTTGGCCTTCTTGTCCGCGCCATAGGCGAGCGAAGCGGCCGTGGGCTCGTTGATGATGCGCTTGACCTCAAGGCCCGCGATGCGGCCGGCGTCCTTGGTGGCCTGGCGCTGCGCATCGTTGAAGTAGGCGGGCACGGTGATGACGGCCTCGCTCACGGTTTCGCCGAGGTAGGCTTCGGCGTCCGCCTTGAGCTTGGCAAGAATCATGGCCGAAATTTCCGGCGCGCTGTAAACGCGGCCGTCGACCTCGACGCCGGCATCGCCATTGGGCGTTTCCACAATGGCATAGGGGGAATTTTCCTTCCAGCGCTCCACCTCGGGGCTGTTGTACTTGCGGCCCATGAGGCGCTTGATGGCGAAAATGGTGCGCTTGGGGTTGGTCACGGCCTGGCGCTTGGCGATTTCGCCGACCAGGCGCTCCTTGTCGGTGAAGGCAACGACGGACGGCGTGGTGCGGCCGCCCTCGGGGTTGGTGATGCACTTGGGCTCCTTGCCTTCCATGACATACACACAGGAGTTGGTCGTGCCCAGGTCGATGCCGATGATCTTGGACATATGTCATTCCTCCTCGGGGAATTCTTCAAAAGTGTCCGAAACCTGTGCGGCATCTGACCGGGTATTACGGGGACCGGCGGCCGCACGTTCCACACCGGGAGATAATAAGTCCGTTGCGGGCGGCGTCCAGAGGCAAAATTAAAATTTTTTTCGGAAGTTTTGGGCAATCGTTGATAAGGGCGCGCGGACGGACGGTTCCCGCACCGGCCCCGGCCTTTTGGGCGCAATGCTGCGCACGGGGGCAAAATTTCGTCCCACCTTGACGTAAGATTCGGAAAGTGCTAGTGATTTTTTGCACATTTTCGTGCCGGGGGTGCGGACGAGGGGTCCGCAAGCATCTAATGGGAGGATAGTCATGGAATGTAACAGAAGGCATCTGCTTTGCGGTCTCGGCGGCCTTGCGGTGGGCGGTCTGGCAGCGGGCCTCGCGGCCCCGGGCCTTGCGGCCGAAGCCCAGGCCCCTGCGGCCCCGGCGGGCGGCCGCTTTGCCCAGGTGAACGGCGAATTCGGGTGGAAGCCGCACAAGCTCGACCCCGCGGAATGCGAGGTGGCGGCCTACGAGGGCTACTGGTACAAGGGCTATGCCTGCGGCTACGGCACTTTCTACAGCATTATCGGCGTCATGGGCGAGAAATACGGCGCGCCCTATAACCAGTTCCCCTTCACCATGCTCGAGGCCAACAAGGGCGGCATCTCCAACTGGGGCACCATCTGCGGCGCGCTCTACGGCGCTGCCGCGGCCTTCGCGCTGTTCTGGGGCCGGAAGGAGCGCAATCCCATGGTCAACGAGCTCTTCCGCTGGTACGAGACCACGGCGCTGCCCATCTACAACCCGGGCGACAAGGCCCAGGGCGTGGCCGGGCCCATCCCGAGCAATGTTTCGGATTCCGTGCTTTGCCATCTCTCGGTTTCCAAGTGGTGTTTTGAGAACAAGATCGAGGCCACGAGCAAGAAGCGCAGCGAGCGCTGCGGCCGCCTCACGGCCGACGTGTCGCGCAAGGCCGTGGAGATCCTCAACGCCAAGATCGAGCAGGGCAAGGACTTCAAGAGCACCATCCCCATGCAGAAGTCCGTGGCCTACTGCGGCGAATGCCACATGACCAAGGGCAACGAGGCCAACTGGGGCAAGGGCATCATGGACTGCACCCCCTGCCACAGCGGCGGCCCGGCCGTCTCCGACAAGTTCAAGGATCATCCCTAGGCCCGCGCCCGCGCCGCGGGCCGCATCACGAATCAGGAAAACGCCGGGCAGGTTCCGGCGTTTTCCGTCTCGCCCGCTTCGCGCGCCGGGCTCGCACAGTGGCCGCGCCTTGAAAAACGGGGTTTTTCCGTGTAGCGTTCCCCGCGCCGCCATGGCATTCACGCGGCGGCAAACCCTGAGGAGCCTATGAGCAACGAACCGGACAAGATCATCTATTCCATGATCCGCGTGTCCAAGCGGCACGGCCAGAAGGAAGTGCTGAAGGACATTAACCTTTCCTATTTCTACGGCGCCAAGATCGGCGTGCTCGGCTTGAACGGCGCGGGCAAGTCCAGTCTGCTCAAGATCCTGGCCGGCGTGGACGAGGCCTTTGACGGCAAGACCGTGCTCGCGCCCGGCTACACCATCGGATATCTTGAGCAGGAGCCCCTCGCCGGCGAGACGCGCACCGTGCGCGAGGTGGTGGAGGAGGGCGTGGCCCCGCTTGTCGCCATCGCGAAGGAGTTTGAGGAAATCAACGCCAAGTTCGCCGAGCCCATGGAGCCGGAAGAGATGGACGCGCTCCTCGCCAGGCAGGCCGAGGTGCAGGAAAAGATGGACGCCAACGGCGTGTGGGACCTGGAGTCGCGCCTCGAAATGGCCATGGACGCCCTGCGCTGTCCGCCCGGCGACATGCCGGTCAACAAGATTTCTGGGGGCGAGCGCCGCCGCGTGGCCCTGTGCCGGCTTTTGCTCCAGAACCCGGACATCCTCTTGCTCGACGAGCCTACCAACCACCTCGACGCCGAATCCGTTGCGTGGCTTGAGCGCTATCTTTCCACCTTCCCGGGCACGGTCATCGCCGTCACCCATGACCGCTACTTCCTCGACAACGTTGCCGGCTGGATACTGGAGCTCGACCGCGGCCGGGGCATCCCATGGAAGGGCAATTATTCCTCCTGGCTCGAGCAGAAGCAGAAGCGCCTCGCCGGAGAGGAAAAGGCCGAAGCCGAGCGCCAGAAGACCCTCGCGCGCGAGCTGGAGTGGATTCATATGTCGCCCAAGGGGCGGCACGCCAAGGGCAAGGCGCGCCTTAACGCCTATGAGGCCATGCTCTCCCACGAGAGCGAAAAGCGCGCGCCCGACCTTGAAATCTACATCCCGCCGGGGCCCCGCCTCGGCAAGAGCGTCATCGAGCTCGACAAGGTGAGCAAGGCCGTGGGCGACCGCCTGCTCATGGAGGACGTCACGGCAATCATCCCGCCCGGGGCCATCGTGGGCATCATCGGGCCCAACGGCGCGGGCAAGACCACGCTCTTCAAGATGCTCACCGGGCAGGAAAAGCCGGACAGCGGCCGCCTCGCCATTGGCGGCACGGTGGTCTTCGCCCATGTGGATCAGGGCCGCGAATCGCTGGATCCGGACAAGACGGTCTATGAGCTCATCAGTGACGGGCACGACGCCATCCGGCTCGGCAACCGCGAGGTCAACGCCCGCGCCTACTGCACGCGCTTCAACTTCCACGGCGCGGACCAGCAGAAAAAGGCCGGCGTGCTCTCCGGCGGGGAGCGCAACCGCCTGCACCTCGCGCGGATGCTCAAGTCCGGGGCCAATGTGCTCCTCCTGGACGAACCCACCAACGACATCGACGTCAACACCATGCGCGCCCTGGAAGACGCGCTGGACAACTTCGCTGGCTGCGTGCTCGTCATCAGCCATGACCGCTGGTTCCTCGACCGTGTGGCCACACACATCATGGCCTTTGAGGACGACGCGCATGTGGCCTTCTTTGAGGGCAATTTCAGGGAATATGAGGAGGACCGCAAAAAGCGCCTCGGCAAGGAGGCCGAGACGCCGCACCGCCTCAAGTTCCGCAGGCTCACACGCTGAACCGGGGCGCCCTGCGCGGCCTGTTGCCGGAGTTTGCCATGAAGTTTTTTTCCCCTGTGTTTCGCGGGCGTCTCTTCCGGGCGGCCGTTGCCCTGCTCGGGCAGATAGC
>CAMWTD010000044.1 GCA_947177085.1 uncultured Desulfovibrio sp. | reverse complement strand
CCTCGTGCCCGGCTTTTGGTCGCGCCCCTTTTGTGGTATACTTCCGCCATGCCCATGCCCGATTATGGCAGCGCGGCCGACGGCTCCCTCATGGCCCTGGCCGACTGCGATTCCTTCTACGCCTCCTGCGAGCGCGTCGCGCGCCCCGACCTCGCGGGGAAGCCCGTTGTCGTGCTGAGCAACAACGACGGCTGCCTCGTGGCCATGAGCCGGGAGGCCAAGAAGCTCGGGCTGCCCATGGGCAAACCGGCCTTTGAGGTGAAAAGCGAGCTGGAAAAGCACGGGGTGGCCGTGTTCTCCTCCAATTACACCCTCTATGGCGACCTCTCCCACCGGGTCATGCAGACGCTGGAAAGCGTGGTCCCGAAAGTCGAGGTTTATTCCATCGACGAGGCTTTCCTGCCGCTCACCGGGGCGCTCGCGGCCAACGCCCGGGAGGTGGCCCTCACGGCGCGCGAGCGCGTGCGGCAATGGGTGGGGCTGCCCGTTTCCATCGGCATCGCGCCCACGCGCGTGCTCGCCAAGATCGCCACGCGCGTCGCCAAGAAATACCCGGCCTATGGCGGCATTTTTGACCTCAGTCACTGCCGCAAGGTGGAGGAATTGCTGGCCAGCGTGGATGTGGGCGACATCTGGGGCGTGGGGCGCCAGAGCGCGCTCAAGCTCCGCTGCGAGGGCATCCGCACCGCCCGGGACCTGCGCGATGCGGAGCCGGACATGATCCGCAGGCTGCTCACTGTCCACGGGCTGAACATCCTCATGGAGCTGCGGGGCATCCCCTCCATCGGCGAGGATATCCCGGCCACGCACACCTGTATCATCTCCTCGCGCTCTCTGGGCTACAAGGTGACAACGCTCGAGCCCATGACCGAGGCCGTCGCCTACCATGCCGCGCGCGCCGCCGAAAAGCTGCGCGGTAAGGGCCTGGTCACGCAGATGGTTTCCGTGCGCATCCAGACCGCCTATTACCGCCGCGACCAGCCCGGACACGACGAGATGACCATGACCCGGCTGGACCGCCCCACCTGCGACAGCTCCGCCATCATCGGCGCGGCCCTTCGCGGGCTTGGCCGCATCTTCAGGCACGGCTACGGCTATGCCAAGGCGATGGTCATGCTCACGGACCTCTCGGATCCCGCCAAGGGCCAGCCGCACCTCATGGACATGCTGGACGGCAACGCGGAGCGGCGGGCCCGGCGGCAAAGGCTCATGGCGGTGGTGGACAGCATCAACAGGAGGGAGGGCCGCGAGACCCTGTGCTTCGCCTCGCAGGGAGGGAAAAACGCCAAGTGGCACATGAAGCGGGAACGCCTCTCCCCGGCATGGACCACGGATGTGCGCCACCTGCTCAAGGTCAGCGGCGCGAGCGGCGAATATGCCGCGCAAAACGGGACACCCTCATAACGGGGGAGCCTCACCCGGAAGCGGCTCCACGAGCAGGCCGCGGCCATCCAAGCCCACGGGGCGGGCCGCCACCAGGCGGCGCGGGCCGTCGCCCCCCCCGGGCCGGGGCGCGGAGAAAATGCAGGGCACATAGTATTCGTTGACGCCCTTGCGCACGGCAGTGCCGCGAGCCTCCCCGTCATCGGGGGCGACCAGCATCCGCTCAAGCCCGAGCTGCCCCTCCCAGAAGCGCCGCCGTCGCCGTTCCACCACGGCCCGGGCGGCCGCCGCCCTTGCCTGCCTGAGCTTTTGCGGCAAGTGCCCGGCAAACCGCGCCGCCGCCGTGCCCGGACGCCGGGAATACGGGAACACATGTGCATAGCTTATGGGGAGCCGCTCCAGCTCCGCCAGCAGGATGCGGAAATCTTCCTCCGTCTCCCCGGGGAAACCCACCAGAATATCCGCCCCAAGGCCCATGCGCGGCCAGAACGCTGCCAGACGCCCGAGCGCCTGCTCCAGGTCCTCGGCCGAATAGTGGCCCCTGCCCATGCGGCGCAGCACAGCCGGGCTCGCGTGCTGGAGCGAGATATGGAGGTGCGGGCAGACCATTCGGCAGCTTGCCAGCGTCTCGAGCCCGCGCGCATCCAGTTGCGAAGGCTCGAGGGAGCTGATGCGCAGGCGCGCCCGCCCGGCGAATTCGGGCGCGAGGCCCGCGTCCAGGAAGCGCAAAAGCTGCCAGAAGTCGCCGTATTGCGGCCTGTCGCGTCCATATTGCCCGAGATTGATGCCCGAGATGACGAGTTCCGCATGGCCAGCGGCCAGGAGGGCGCGCGCTTCGGCGAGGGCCTCCTCCGGCGGTCGGCTGCGCGGGACGCCGCGCGTCTGCGGCACGATGCAATAGGTGCAGCGGTGCACGCAGCCGTCCTGGACTTTCAGCACGGCCCGGGCGCGGGTGAAGGCGGTGATGCGGAAGGGCGGCCACGCCGGTTCGGCCAGGCCATGGCCCAGCATGTCCCACGGGCCCGCCAACAGCCGCGCCTTCCGGTCATTGCCGAGGCAGAGGTCCGGCGCGGCCCATTCCGCGCCGGGGCGCGGCCGGAAGGTCTCGAAAAGGCGCGCCGCGCACCCGGCGAGGATGATGCGCGCATGAGGGGCGGCCCGCCGCATACGGAATACGGCGTTGCGCGCGTCGCGCTCCCCCCGGCTGGTCACGGCGCAACTGTTGATGAGCACTACGGTCGCCGCTTCGGGCGCTACGGCCTCCATGCCGCCCTGCGCCCGCCACGCCTCCCGGATGGCCTGGCTTTCGTACTGGTTGACCTTGCAGCCGAAGGTGAGGATATGGAATGTCCAGGGAGCCATGCCCGGTGGTGTATGCAAAAGCCCTTGCCTTGACAAGCCGCCGCTGGCGGACGCATGTTCGGCCATGCGCGTTCATTCCGTCATCCTCTGCCTGCTGGGCCTCCTGCTGGCCTTGCCGCCTGCGGCCTGGGCCGAGCCGGAGCCCGCCCAGGCCCAGACCAACGCCGTGGCGGCCGGGGAGGAGGCGCTGGACTTCCACTGCCTCAGACAGGCCTATCCGGCGCTGGAGCGGCTGGAGCAGGACGCCGCGGGGCGGCAATGGCTGCTTCTTGCGGACGGCCGCCGCGTCCTCTACCGGGACGCGCAGCCGGGCGCGGCGGATGTGGCGGCCAGCATGGCCGCGCCCTATCCGCTGGAGCCGGAGCGGCCGCCCACGCCGCCGGGGGTGGCCCCGGGCAGGCTCCGCCCCTACGACCTTTTCACGGCGCTCTATGGCGGGGATAGGGTGGCCGTGAACGCTGGCCTTGTGACCGTCCCCTGGCCCGGTCGGCAGGTGCGCCTGAGCCCGGCGGCGGCCCAGGCGCTGGAGCGGGTTTTCCATAGGCTTGCGCCCCTGCTCGAGGAACGGCCCGACTTGCGTCCCTACCTCGATTCCGAGGGAGGCTTCGCGTGGCGGCGCATCGCCGGGGAAGACAGGCTGAGCGCCCACGCCTTCGGCATCGCCATTGACCTCAATGCCCGGCGCGCGCCCTACTGGCGGTGGAGCCGCCAGAGGCCGCATCCGCGCCAGCGGGACTATCCGCCGGAAATAGTGGATGCCTTCGAGGCCGAGGGCTTCATCTGGGGCGGCAAGTGGCATGAGTATGACCTCATGCATTTTGAGTACCGCCCGGAGATCATCTGCAAGGCGCGGCTGCGCGCAAAGGCGCTCCCGGTCTTCTGAGCGGCCGCGTCAGGCCGTCTCCGTCCCGGGCTGCCAGCCCTTGCACACATCCACCCAGTCCGCCGCGCCAGAATATTTTTCCAGCTCCCGCATATCGAGCTCTATGGCGCTGTTGCTGCTGCCGCAGGCGGGAAAGACGGTGGCAAAGCGCCTGAGCGAGACATCCAGGTACACGGGCACGCCCGCGTTGACGGCAAAGGGGCACACCCCGCCCACCGCGTGGCCCACCAGGGTTTCGGCGGCTTCGGGGCTGAGCATCTTCGCCTTTACGCCGAAGCGGCCCTTGTAGCGCGCGTTGTCGATGCGGGCGTCCCCGGCCGCGACAACGAGGAGCGCGTGACCGTCCGCCATGAAGGAAAGGGTCTTCGCAATGCGGCACGGTTCGCAGCCGAGGGCGGCCGCCGCCAGCTCCACCGTGGCGCTGGAGACGGGAAATTCCAGCACCCGTTCCGCCATGCCGTGCTCGGCAAAAAAGGCCCGGACCCTTTCGATGGACATGGCATCCTCCTGAAATAAGAAGGGGTTGCGGCAAAACCGCAACCCCGGAAATTGTGGTCGGGATGGCGCGATTTGAACGCGCGGCCTCAGCGTCCCGAACGCTGCGCTCTAGCCAAGCTGAGCCACATCCCGCCAGCAGTGAATCTAGGCCATCGGCAAAAAATTGGCAAGTTTTTTTTGTTTGTCAAACGGCCGCCCGTGGCGTACTATGCCGGAAACATCGCGGAACAGACAAGACCTTCATGTGGAGTGGATGTTTTCATGATCCGTGTTCTTGTGGTTGATGATTCGACCTTTATGCGCCACGCCCTCGTTTCCATGTTGGAGCAGGACCCGGAGATCAAGGTGGTGGACACGGCGCGCGACGGGGTGGACGCGCTGGAAAAAGCCGAAAAGCTCGACGTGGACGTGATCACCCTTGACGTGGAGATGCCGCGCTTAAACGGCCTCGAAACGCTCAAGAAGCTCATGAAGACCAATCCCCTGCCGGTCATCATGGTGAGCTCCCTCACCGAAGAGGGGGCGGTGAGCACCCTCAAGGCCATGGAATACGGCGCGCAGGATTTTATCCCCAAGACGCAGAGCAACGACAAGGACGCCTTCGCCGAAGACCTCAGGCGCAAGGTCAAGGCCCTGGCCCGCCGCAAGAGCATCATCCGCCTCAAATATCACCACCATGCCGCGCCCCAGGGCGCAGCCCCCGCAAGCTCCGCCGCGCATACGGCTGCCCGCATCAGCGCCCCGGCCAGCACCGCCCACATCGGCGCGGCCTCCGCCTGCAAGGGCCCGCGCGACCTCGTGGTCATCGGGGTTTCCACGGGGGGGCCGCCCGTCGTCCAGAAGATCCTCGCCGCGCTTCCGGCCTCGCTTCCCGCGTGCATCCTCATCGCGCAGCACATGCCGGCCACCTTCACCGGGCCCTTTGCCCAGCGGCTCAACAGCGTGAGCCAGATTTCCGTTTCCGAGGCCGTTGACGGGGACAAGCTCAGGAATGGCCATGCCTATGTCTGCCCGGGCGGCATGCATATCGGCGTGCGCCAGCGCGGTCCTCTCCCCGAGGTGTCCGTCACGCGGGAGCCCAAAAGCGCCCTCTACAAGCCCACGGTCAACGTGCTGATGGAGACCGCGGGCAATGTCATGGGCAGGCGCACCCTGGGCGTCATGCTGACGGGCATGGGCTCGGACGGCGTGGACGGCGCGCGCGTGCTGCGCGAAAAGGGCGGCTGCCTCATCGCGCAGAACGAAGCCTCCTGCGTGGTCTATGGAATGCCCAAGGCAGTGGTGGACGCCAACCTCGCCAACCTGGTCCTGGACGCTGACGAGATCGCCAGCGCCATCATCGCAACGGTCAAAGGCTGACCTTCCCAAACGAGAAGACACCATGAGCATGGAAACTCCTCAAGCCAGCGCGCCGGACATCCTTGATGCCCTGAAGTCCGGCGACAACGACGCAGCCCGCAGCGCGGCCTTCGGCGCGGGAGACCTGGCCCTCAAAGAGGCCATCCCCTACCTCTGCGAGCGGATCAAGAGCGGCAACATCGGCGTGCAGGAGGCGGCGGAATACGGCCTGCGCAAGATCCGGGGGCCCCAGGCCGTCGCGGCCCTCCTCCCGCTGCTCGCGAGCGACGAGGCCCCGGTGCGCAACGTGGCCATGGACATCCTGCGCGAGATAGGCGTGGACGCCATCGACGCCATGCAGCCCTATTTGCGCGGCGACGACGCGGACCAGCGCATCTTCATCACCGACATCCTCGGCTATTGTCGCAGCCACCAGTCGGCCCTGCTGCTCGGGGAGGCGCTGCTCAAGGACCCGGAAGTCAATGTGCGCTACCAGGCCGCCGTGAGCCTCGGCAACCTCGCCTATCCCGAGTCGGTGAACAATCTCTGCCAGGCCATGCACGACGAGGAATGGGTGCAGTTCGCGGTGGTGGAGGCGCTCGCCAAGATCAACGACCCGGCGGCCATCAGCGCGCTCATCAAGCTCCTGCCGCTTTCCTCGGTGCTCGTGAGCGCGGCCATCGTGGACGCCCTGGGCGAGCTCGGCGACATCAAGACCGTGCCCATGCTCTTCAATGCGCTGGAAAACGTCAGCGACATCCTCAGGCACAAGATCGTCAAGGCCATCGTCCAGATCCTCAAGGGCCGCTCGCTCACCCTGCTCGCGCCCAAGTCGCAGGAGCGCCTGCGGGAATACCTTCTGGACGCCCTCACCGACAATGACGAGGAAATCCAGATCGCCGCGCTTCAGGGCCTGAGCTCCATCGGCACGAGCGAGGCGAGCAACGACATCCTCACCCTCGCCCGCGCCATCGATCCCGAGCGCCAGGCCGAGCTCTACGAGGCCGCCATCCGCGCGCTCGCCGCCATCGGCTACAACGAGGTCGTGCGCGACGCCCTGCGCAGCGAGGACGAGACCAATATCACCATCGCCATGGAAGCCTGCCAGCTCATGGACGACAAGAGCCCCCTCGAGGAGTTCAAGAACCTCTTCTGGCGCGTCGGCCGTGAGCTCCAGCGCGCCGCGGTGGCCGAAGTGGCGCAGATGGGCACTTGCGACGACGTGCCCTTCTTCCTCTCGGTCATGGATGAATGCAAGGACGCCGAGGTGCTCAAGAGCGCGCTGGCCTTTTTCGGCAACCAGCATTCCTGCCCGGATGTGGAGGACGTCGTCTTCGCGCAGCTCGACCACCGCTATGTGGACGTGAAGGAAATGGCCCTGGAGGCCTGCATCAACCTGCACAGCCCCATGCTCAACGAGCGTTTCAGGAAGCGCGCCCACAGCGACGACGTCATGCAGCGCATGATGGCCGTCTATGCCCTCGGCCGCTACAGCGTCACCGAAAATATCGCCGAAATCAGCGACGCCCTGGAAGACGCGGACCCGTCCATCCGGCGGGTGGCCGTGGAGGCATTCCTGAACATGGGCAGCGCCGCCGAGCGCTACCTGCCGCGCCTTTTGCCGCGCCTCTTTGACGAGGACAAGGATGTGCGCCTTGCCCTTGTGGACCTGCTCGGCCAGATTGGCACGCCCGCGGTCATGCCCCACCTTGTCACGGCCCTGCGCGACGAGAACGACTGGGTGCGCATCCGCGCCATCGAGGCCCTGGGCGTCAACAAGAACCATGAGGCCGTGCCCACGCTTGCGGGGATGCTTGAACACGCCGAACCCATGGTCGTATTGCGCATCATCGAGGCCCTGGGCCGCATTGGCGGCAATGTCGCCTTCGGCGTCCTTTTGGGCATGACCGACCACGAAGACCCGGAAATCCAGCACGCGGCGGCTGACGCCGTGGCCGCCATCCAGGCCGAACAGGAGTAGCTATGGCGACCTCTCCTTCGCAAGACAAGCCTTCGTTCTTCAAGACAGGCGACGCGGCCCAGCGCCCGGCCACCAGCGCGGGCGCTACGGCGGCGGCCCGCGGCACGGATGCGGACAAGCCCACCTCCCTTTACAAGCCGCGTCCCACATCCGCGTTTGCCGCGGGCGCAGCGGGCAAGGACGCCACGCAGCGCCCCTTCGCCACCGATCGCGCACAGTCGCCCTTCGGGGCGGCGGGACAGGCCGCGGCGGCGCAGCGGCCCTTCTCCTCGTTGCGCACGGGAGCACAGACGACGCCCCCCACCGCCGAGCGTCCGGCCTCGCGCTTTTCGACGCTGACGCGCAACGCCCCCCCGGCAACGCAAACAGCCGCGCCACGGCCCGCCACCGCGGCGGCCAGGCCCGTTTCCCTGCGCACCAACACCGGGGGCGAGCCCACGCCCTCACCCGCCAGCGCCTTCCGCAGCAAGACGGACGCGCAGGCCCCCCGGGCCGCTTCGCCTTTCCGCAAGGACTTGCAGATCAGCGACGAGGAGTTCCTCCTGCTTCGGGACTTCATCTACCAGCAGTGCGGCATCTTCATCGCCGAGAACCGCAAGTACCTGGTGGAAAACCGGCTCTCCAACCGCATCAAGGAACTGAACCTCAAGAGCTATAACGAGTATTACAACTTCCTGCGCTTTGACGCGAGCCGCAAACAGGAGCTGAACAAGCTCTTTGAGGTGGTCACCACCAATGAGACGAGCTTTTTCCGCAATCCGCCGCAGCTCGAAGTCTTTCAGCGGGTGGTGCTCGCCGAGGCGCTCGACCAGGCCCGCAAGAGCGGGCAGAAAAAGCTGCGCATCTGGTCCGCCGGCTGCTCCACTGGCGAGGAGCCCTATACTCTCGCCATCATCCTGCACGAGACGTTGAAAAACGACATCGGCAACTGGGACATCAAGATCACGGCCAACGACCTTTCGGAAGCCGTGCTCGCGGCGGCGCGGCGGGGCATCTACAACGAGTATGCCCTGCGCACCACGCCCAAGGAAATGGTGGACAGGTACTTCCACAAGGATGGAAATGTCTACAAGCTGGATGCTGCGCTCAAGCGCCTGGTCTCCTTCGGGCAGATCAACCTGAGCGACAAGGAACAGCTCAAGCGGGTGGAAAAGTCGCAGATCGTCTTTTGCCGCAACGTCATCATCTATTTTGACGACGACATGAAGCGCAAGGTCATCAACGCCTTTTATGACAATCTCCAGCCCAAGGGCGTGCTGCTCATCGGCCATTCGGAATCGCTGCACAACATCAGCCGCGCCTTCCAGCTTGAGCACCACAAGGGGACCATCCTTTACAGAAAAATTAGCTGACCCGTGCGCTGCCCCGGGCAGGGCGCGGGCCGGCCGGCGGAATGGGCGTGAATGCGAAAGTCCTGAGCATTGCCAACCAGAAAGGAGGCGTCGGCAAGACCACCACTTCGGTGACACTGGGAAGCGCTCTGGCGCGCGAGGGGAGGCGCGTGCTCCTGCTGGATCTGGACCCCCATGCCTGCGCCACGCTCCATGCAAGGATCTTCCCCGAGGATGTGTCGGAAAGCCTGTATGACGTCTTCCTCGCCGAAGAGGCGGCGTGGCCCGCGCTCTGGCCGCGCGTTATCCGGCCCGGGGCCCTACAGGGCATGGATGTGGCCCCCGGCCATATCCGGCTTTCGGAACTGGAGGTGGACTTCCGCGAACGCCGCGCCAAGGGGGCCGTGCTCGCGCGCAGCCTCGAGGGCCTGAAAGGGCAATATGACTTCATCATCCTGGACTGCCCGCCCCATGCGGGCATCCTGCTGGTGAACGCGCTGGTGGCCGCGGACTTGCTGATCATCCCCATCCAGACCGACTTTCTCGCGCTGCATGGGCTGAAACTGCTCTTTGACACGCTGCACATCCTCAACAAGGTGCTGCCCGCGCCCATCCGCTACCGGGCCGTGCCGACCATGTATGACAGGAGGGCCAAGGCGTGCACCCGGGTTCTGGAGCTCATGCGGCAGAAGATGGGCGAAGCCGTTTTTCAGACGGTCATCAGCGTGGACACGCATTTTCGGGAGGCCAGCGCCCGCGGCTGCTCCATTTACGATATTGACGCCCGCTCCCGCGGGGCGCTCGGCTATTCGAGGCTGGCGCAGGAAGTGCAGGACTTATGGTAAAAACGCCCGAGGAGTATTTCTCCGCCCTTGACCTCGCGCCCGGCGGAGGCCCCGGCCTCAACGAGGCCGAGCGCGCATTTGTGGAGAAATATGTCGGCGCGGACATGCTGGCGGGGCTTCCCGCCCTCTCCCCGGAGGGGACGAAGCTGGCCGCGCAGAAACAGGCCCTGGCCCCCACCCTGCGCGAGCGGCTTCAGGGCGAGGCGCGCGTCCAGATGGTGTCGTTCTATGTGCAGGACCAGCTCTTTTTGCTGCCCGTGGCCGGCATCCAGGAGGTCTTGCGCCATATCGAGCTCGTCAAGGTGCCCATGGCGCCCTCCTTTGTGGCGGGCGTCATCAACCTGCGCGGCCGGGTGACGCCGCTCATCCTGCTCGCCGGGCTGCTCACGCTCACGGGCGGCGAGTATACGGAGCGCAGTTCCATCATCGTCTGCGGCGCGGACATGCTGCAACTGGGCCTCATCGTGGACAGGGTGCATACCATGCACATGGTGGAGCAGGAAAAAATTCTCTGGAACGTCGAATCCAAGTTGGGAGAAAGCGCGGACTTTCTTTGCGGCGTTGTGGACCTTGACGATCATGTCTGCGGCATCGTCGCCCCGGAAATGATCACGCAACGCCTGCTCGCATCATGATGCGGAAAACCATGCGGGAAACTCGGGCAGGAAGGTCGCCACGCGGGCGCACATTCCTTCAGCGCACTTCATGCCGGGCTTTCGCGGAGCCCGACACTCGGGAACAGGTGTCAAAATGAAACATATCATGGTCGTCGATGATTCAAAGACCATTCGCAACCTGGTGGCCTTTGTGCTCAAGACCGAGGGCTTCAAGGTGACCACGGCCGAGGACGGCCTGGACGCCATCGAAAAGCTCTACAGCCTTGAGCCCGTGGACCTCATCGTCTCCGACGTCAACATGCCGCGCATGGACGGCTTCACCTTCATCAAGACCCTGCGCACGCAGGACGCCTACAAGGACATCCCCATCATCGTCCTTTCCACGGAGGGCCAGGAGCAGGACATCCAGACGGGCATGAGCCTCGGGGCCAACCTCTATATGGTCAAGCCGGCCCAGCCCGAAAAAATGGTGCGGAACATAAAGATGCTTCTTGGCTAGCCGATAAGACCAGCAGTATCACCCCCGGGAGCGGGGGCTGCGTTTTAGCCAGATGAGGAATGGGTATGAGCCAAGACTTCTTTGATCCGGAACTCGTTGCCGACTTCATTGCGGAAGCCAAGGAACATCTTGAGACCATCGAACCCAACCTCCTCGAACTGGAGAAGGCTCCCGACAATCTCGCCCTGCTGAACGATATTTTCCGCCCCATGCATTCGCTCAAGGGGGCGTCCGGTTTTCTTGGCCTCAACCGCATCAACCATCTTGCGCACAAGTCGGAAAACATTCTTGACGAGCTGCGCAAGGGCAGTATGCAGGTCACTTCCGAGATCATGGACGTCATCCTGGCCTCCACCGATGCGCTGCGCCAGATGATCGAGAATCTTGAGAGCACCAATTCCGAAGGCGACGTCGAGACCGAGTCCATCATGGCCCAGATCGACGCCATCATGGCGGGCGAAAGCGCGAAGCCAGCGGCCCCGGAGGAGGACGCCGGGGAAGTGGCGGAAGAAGTGGCCGTCGAGGAAGTGCCCGCCGATGAAGGCGCGCCCATCGAGGTGGAGGCCGAAGTGGTGGTGGAGGAGCCTGCGGCAGCCGCCCCCGCCGAGGCCGCCCCGGCTGCCC